>DATFXC010000001.1:0-6244 GCA_035258625.1 Candidatus Udaeobacter sp.
CGGACATGTGCTCTCCAGTTGACCGTGCCCAGTTTGTTTAGCGCCCCGAAAATTTCGTTCGGCAATGGCACTACAACGTCTTCCACAGTTGTGGACAGCTGTTTAATGTTGATGTGCTGCGGAGCTTGGGCGCCATTTGCGTAAATTACAACCGCACAGAGCACACCTACGCTTAACTTCAAATGTCTAATAAACGGCATCATTGGCAGTTTCGACTGTTGATTTCGGATTCGTATTCAGGATTTAATGGAGCGAACCTTAACCGGAACTGCTGCCGTACACAACTCATGCCAGCACCGATTTCACTGATCGATTTAAATCGCAAACCTGCACGCGAATTGTTGCCTCAAATTTCAAGATCCGAATCCTTATGAATCTGGATCGTCTGGAGCAGATTCTTGACCGCGCAGCTTCGAGCCGGATCACGGTTATCGGCGATTTGATGTTGGATGAATTCGTCTGGGGCAGAGTCGGCCGAATCTCGCCGGAGGCGCCGGTCCCAGTTGTTGAAGTCACCGGAGAATCCTTCTATCCGGGTGGCGCAGCCAACGTTGCTCGCAACCTCCGCGGATTCGTCGACCACGTGTCTGTAATCGGAATGCTCGGCAAAGATCGCAGCGGCCGGCAACTCGGGGAACTGTTGGCGGCGCAAAAGATCGATACGTCCAGTGCAATCGAGGATGAAAGCTTTTGCACGATCGTAAAGACTCGGATCATCGCGCTGCATCAACAGGTCGTTCGCGTCGACCGCGAAAAGATCGTCAACCCATCGGCAGCTCAGATTGCGAATGTCGTCGCCGCCATTCAAAACAGCATCCGGGAGACCGACGCAATTATATTTGAAGATTATGGCAAGGGTTTTGTAACGACCGCAATGGTCGCGCAAATTGCGCATGTGGCCCGGACGGCTAGTAAAATCGTCGCGGCTGATCCGAACCTGCGACACTCTATAGACTGGCGCGGCGTCACAGTTGTGAAACCAAACCGCGCCGAAGCGTTCCTCGCGGCGGGCGTTCCCTGGCGTGATCCGGACGAAGCCACGACAAAAGACATTGATCTTGAGCGCGCCGGTAAAGCGCTGCTTAAGAAATGGGAAACAAAATACGTCCTGATCACGTTGGGCGAACACGGCATGATGCTTTTTCAGCAGAACGAAGCGCCGCACTACATTCCCACTAAGGCGCGTCAGGTTTTCGACGTCTCGGGCGCGGGCGACACCGCGATTGCGCTGTTCACCCTGGGGCTGGTCAGCGGCGCGACTCCCATTGAAGCGGCGGAGATTGCCAACCACGGAAGCGCCGTTGTCGTGAGCAAACTTGGGACAGCAACAGTGACGCGAGGTGAACTCATCGCCAGTTTTCGAGAGGACACTGACCATGAGTGATCCACTGTCTGCCGCCGTTTTTATCGATCGCGACGGCACAATCATGGAAGATTGCGACTATTGTTCCGATCCGAAGGACGTGCGGATTTTTCCAGGTGTGCTTGAGGCCCTGCAGCGGTTAAAATCGCGAGGGTTCAAACTAATTGTCATCACAAACCAAAGCGGCATCGGGCGCGGACTCTTCACACTCGATCAATATCGTGCAGTAGAAGCTGAGGTGTTGCGCCAGCTTGGCGATGGGTTGATCGACGCGACTTACTTCTGCCCGGATGCTCCTGGGCAGCATTCGAATTGCCGCAAGCCGGCGCCGGGGATGATCGTCAAGGCCGCGCGAGATCATCAAATCGATCTTTCCCAGTCGTTTTTGATTGGCGACAAGGAGATCGATGTGGAATGCGCTCACAATGCCGGTGTGCGGGCGATCCGGGTGCAGACCGGAATTCAACGCAAACTGACAGGAAGCACGGCCGATTGGGTCGCCGACAACCTCCCCGCAGCTGTTGAGATCATCTTGGACGGAGCACCATGAGATCGCGGTCATCCCGAGCCGCGCGCGGGACTAAGGCCGTAGGTATTATTCCAGCGCGCTGGAGTTCTACACGTTTTCCGGGAAAACCATTGCATCTGATTGCTGGCGAACCGCTTTTACAGCATGTCTGGAAGCGCTGCCAGCAAGCTAAAAATCTCAACGCGGTGATCGTCGCCACCGATGATATGCGCGTCGCCGAGGCCGCTTTCAACTGGGGCGCCGAGATCGCGCTAACTTCACCGACCCACCGCAGTGGAACGGATCGGATAGCCGAAGTCGCGCGCAACGCGAAACAGTTCGCGTTCGTGATTAACATTCAAGGCGACGAACCGTTGATCGATCCGCGTCTAATCGACAAGCTGGTGGAAAAACTCCGCTGGGATCGCCAGGTCGACATAGTCACTGCTGCACATCCGTTTGCACATCCCGAAGACGCTGTGTCCCCTCACCAGATTAAAGTGGTTGTCGATCTTGAAGGAAACGCCCTCTATTTCTCTCGCGCCCCGATTCCGGCTTCAAGGAGCGACGGCCTCCTAGCGGTCGCTAACATGCCACAGCCACGCAGCCGTGGTTCGTTGTTTCTGCGCCATCAGGGCATCTATGGTTTTCGCCGCGGTGCGCTCCTGCAATTTGTGGGATGGAGGCCGACTCCGCTGGAGCGCGCCGAGTCGCTCGAGCAATTGCGAGCATTGGAAAATGGTGTAAAGGTTCATGTGCTCATCACAGCCAAGGGATCACCGGGGATAGATACGTTGGCCGACGCAGAAGCGCTGGAGCAAAAACTTGCTCGCGCACGGAGGAGGATCTTCTGATGAAATACATTTTTGTCACGGGCGGCGTGGTCAGCTCGTTAGGCAAAGGGCTGACTGCTGCGTCATTGGGCACATTGCTCGAAGCGCGCCGTCTGCGCGTTGTTCTCCAAAAGTTCGATCCGTATCTCAACGTTGACCCCGGAACGATGAATCCGTTCCAACACGGCGAAGTCTATGTGCTCAACGACGGTGCGGAGACTGACCTCGATCTCGGGCACTATGAGCGATTTACGAACTGCGTTCTCACGCGATACAACAATCTCACCAGCGGCCAGGTTTATGAGAGCGTGATTCTAAAGGAACGCCGCGGTGATTATCTGGGGAAAACCGTGCAGGTGATTCCGCACGTCACAGACGTCATCAAAGATCGCATTCGCCAACTCTCAGACGAGAGCAAATACGACGTGGTTATCACAGAAATTGGAGGTACGACTGGCGACATTGAAGGTCTGCCCTTTCTCGAAGCGATTCGCCAATTCATTCTGGAAGTGGGTCCGCAACATGTGCTGAACATGCACGTCACTCTTGTTCCCTACATCAAGGCCGCGCACGAATTAAAAACAAAGCCGACCCAGCAAAGTGTGGCGAAGTTGCGCGAGATCGGGTTGCAGCCGCAAGTGTTGATTTGCCGCGCCGAAAAACCGCTCGACCGTGATCTGCGCCGGAAACTGTCGATGTTTTGCAGTGTTGCGGAAAAGGCAGTGATCGAGGAGCGTGACGTCGAGCACACCATTTACGAGGTGCCTCTGACCCTGCATGCCGAGGGGCTCGACGAACTAGTGTGCGATCTCCTGCACCTTGAAACGCCCAAACCCGATCTAAAAGACTGGCGAAAATTCGTTGAGCGCGTGGTCAATCCGAGCAAACGCGTCAAGATCGCGGTCGTCGGGAAATACATGGACGTCCGTGACGCGTATAAGAGCATTTACGAATCACTGACCCACGCCGCCGCGAGCGAAGACTGCGGAATCGATCTCAAACTCATCGATGCCGAAACACTTGCGAATGGCGTTGATGGGCAACTTAAAGATGTGGCCGGCATTCTGGTCCCAGGCGGGTTTGGTGTGCGTGGGGCAGAAGGAAAAATTAACGCCGCCCGTTATGCCCGCGAACACAGGATTCCATATCTTGGTCTCTGTCTCGGGATGCAACTGGCCACGATTGAATTCGCCAGAAACGTTTGTGGACTCAAAGACGCGAATAGTACCGAGTTCGACAAGAACACCCCGCAACCAGTCATCTCGCTCTTGGAAGAGCAGCGCGGCGTACGTAACAAAGGCGCGAGCATGCGACTGGGAACATGGCCAACGAAAATTGTTCCGGGCACGCTCGCGGAAAAAATCTACGGCGACACCGAGGTAACGGAGCGACACCGACACCGTTACGAGTTCAACATGAAATACCGCGAACAGATGAACGCTAAAGGCTTTGTGATCTCGGGAACCTCGCCTGATGGAACGCTAGCGGAGCTGATCGAGCTGCGGAATCACCCATACTTTGTTGGCTGCCAGTATCATCCCGAATTTCAAAGCAAACCGAACAAACCTCACCCGCTTTTCAGAGGATTCATTACAGCCGCCTTAGCCTGTCAAGTGCGCGGCCAGAAGCCAAGCACTACCGTTAAAGAAGCACCAACCAGCGTATCAGACGAGGAACTCGTTCTGCAACGCTGACCAGTTCGCAATCGGAGCAAGATTGCGCGCGCCCTATCTCTGCGATGCTCGCTCGAGTCGATCCATTATCGCCGCGCCGAGTCCGCCAGATGGTATGCGTTCGGCAACAATTAAGTCGAGACCCAGCGCGTCGAGCTCGCGCAGACAGCGAAATAAATTCGCCGCAGCTTCACACAGATCCCCTCTGTCGCTAAGAGTTCGAACCGCGGCGAATCCTGTGGAGGTAGGCTTCTCAAAGCGCCCTGCAGCGGCTGGAAAGCCGCCGCTCCAAGTGAGCAAGCCAACGCGCTTATTCTTGTGCGGAGAAAATGCTTCGGCATTATCAATCAAACGCAATGGGGTTTTCGGCGCATAATGCGACGGCAATTGCCCGGCGGAGACAATTTGTTGCGTCCGCGCCACCCTCGCGACGTCTGCAAATCCCGATAGCTGTTCGGCTGTAATCGGACCACGTCGCAAGATCTCGATTCTGGCGTTCCGAACGGTAACGATTGTCGATTCAATGCCATGCTGGGTTGCGCCGGCATCAACGATCAACGGTATTCGCCCTTCAAGTTCATCGAGCACGTGCTGTGCTGTTGTCGGACTGACTCTTCCGAATCGGTTCGCACTCGGCGCAGCAAGCGGTTTCGCAAACGCGTCGATAATCTCAGCAAAAACAGGATGCGCGCTGATTCGGATCGCTACCGTGTCGAGACCGGCAGTCACGATTTCAGGGACGATTCCAAGTCTTGGGAGCACCATCGTGAACGGGCCGGGCCAAAATTTGTCGGCCAGTTCCGAGATTAGTTTTTGATCGTACGCAGGCAGATCGGCAATTTTCTCCAGCCACTCGCGATTCGGCAGATGAACAATCAGCGGATCGAACCGCGGTCGCTCTTTTGCTTCAAAGATTTTCGCGACAGCAATCGGATTCAGCGCATTAGCGGCCAATCCGTAAACAGTTTCGGTGGGCAGCGCGACAATGTCGCCTCTCCGCAGCAGTTCAACCGCCGCAGCGCGGTCGGTTGAAATTACTGTTTTCACTTCGACAATTTCGCGGCCAACACCGCTTCAGACTGTTTCCTGCGGAACCCTTCTAACTTTTCGCGAATCATGTCATTGGAAGCCGCGAGAATCGCAGCCGCCAGGAGAGCGGCGTTCTTTGCGCCAGCCTCGCCGATTGCCAATGTTCCCACCGGAATCCCGCTCGGCATTTGGGCCGTAGATAAAAGCGAGTCGAGTCCCTGGAGTTTCGATTGAATTGGCACGCCAAGAACCGGCAGCCACGTATGAGCAGCAATGACTCCAGCCAGATGTGCCGCTCCACCCGCACCGGCGATGATCACCCGCAGGCCGCGATCGGCTGCTTTTCGCGCGAACTCTGCGGTCGCGTCGGGTGTCCGATGAGCAGAGAGCACGCGCGCTTCGTTCGGCACGCCAAGTTCATCCAGCGTTTCAACAGCATTCCGCATCGCGTCCCAATCCGATTTGCTTCCCATGATAACGGCAACCAAAGGCGTCGATTCAGGCATGGGCAAATTGTAGGGCGTTTGATTCGTTCGCGCCAGCGAACTCACCCTTTGGGCTTCCCGTTTATGTCGCTCGGCGGCGCCAGCCGGCTCCATTCCGTGAAACGCCGACTCGCGGGGCAATCTTCAGTAAACTTCGAAAGCCGGTTAGACGGGCTCCTCCACTCCCCTGTGCACTGCACCCTGGCTGAAATCAGGTGTTAGTGAGATATTGGAAAGTGAAACAAGTCAGCCGATCGATTGTTCTGATCGGGATGATGGGCGCGGGCAAGTCTTCGGTTGGACGCTGCCTTAGCGGACAAACAGGTTTGGCTCTGCTCGACACTGATGAGATG
>DATFXC010000002.1:0-9837 GCA_035258625.1 Candidatus Udaeobacter sp.
TGCCTGTAGAGTCGGGCGCGAGATGGAGACCGATTACAAGGTTAAGCTCGAGGTCTTTGAAGGGCCGCTCGATCTTTTGTTGTACCTGATCAAACAGGACGAGATCGATATCTACGATATTTCGCTCGAGCGCATCACCAGCCAATACCTCGAATATCTTCAGGCATTCAAGGAATTGAACATCGAGCTGGCGGGGGAATTCATCGTGATGGCGGCCAACCTCATTTACCTGAAGAGCCGAAGCCTGTTACCACGCGATCAACAGCCTCCTGAAGAAGACGCCGGGGAAGAGGACCCGCGCTGGGAATTAATTCGGCAACTGATCGAGTATAAAAAGTTCAAGGAAGCAGCAGCTGAACTTAATGTTCGCGCGCTGGAACAAGAGAGAATCTTCGTGCGAGAAGCCGGCCCCACTTCGGCCCTGCAGGAACCTTTGCGCTTGGGCGAAGTCGGGATCTTTCAGCTGATTAGCGCTTTTCAAACGGTGATGAAACGGATCGAAGCGCGGCAGGACGTGCAGGAGATCTTCGGCGAACGTTTTAGTGTTTCGGAGAAAATCGATTCGATTTTGCGACGCGTCGCTACCGGCACTCGGCTCCGTTTTTCTGATTTGTTTGGCACCGCGGCGTCAAGAATCGAAGTGGTGGTGACCTTTCTCGCGCTCCTCGAATTGATCAGGCTCAAGCAGGTGCGGGCGGTCCAGAAAAACGTGTTCGAGGAGATTGAAATCGCGGCCGTGGTGGCGTGAGCTAGAAGTCATGCCGCGAATTTTGATCGCCGGATGTGGTTACGTCGGAGGAGCAACAGCCGATTTGTTTCATGCTGCCGACTGGGAGGTGGAAGGTTGGGTGCACTCGAAAGAATCCGCAGCCCGGCTCTCCGCAAAGCCGTACTCCGTTCGCGTGGTCGATATCTCACAACACGCTCAGGTCGCTGACCGCGCGCTAGCATTCGATGTAGTAATTCACTGCGTTAGTTCTCGCGGCGGTGATGCTGAAATTTATCGCCAGATTTACCTCAACGGCGCGCGCAATCTTGTCGAGAGTTTTCCCGAAGCAAAGATTCTTTTCACGAGCAGCACTAGCGTTTACGCGCAGCGCGACGGCTCGTGGGTGACCGAAGATAGCGAAACGACACCACTCCGCAGGACCAGCCAGATCCTTTTGGAAGTAGAAAAGCTGATGCTCGACAAAGGCGGCCTCGTTGCACGGCTCGCAGGTATCTACGGAGTGAGGCGTTCAGCACTGTTGAGAAAATTCCTAAACGGCACGGCAGCCATTGACCCGGAAAATGATCTCTTCGCTAATCAGGTGCATCGCGATGATATCGCGTCTGCGCTTTTTCTTTTGTTGAACCGAAAAGCGCGGGACTCCGCACAGATTTACAACGTTGTCGACGATCAACCGATTTTGCAAAGCGAATGCTATCGCTGGCTGGCGCATAGGCTGAATCGTCCACTACCGCCGATCACAAAATCCGATCCCTCACGTAAACGGGGAAACACCAACAAACGGGTCAGCAACGCCAAATTGCGCCGCTCAGGCTGGACGCCGCAATATCCGACATTTGCCGACGCAATGGAAAAGAGCATCATCCCGAGTTTCGCGTTAGGGTAGCGCACCGTCGCCGCTTGCGCCGGTGCAAGCCGGAGGCTCACGCTCCTTAGCTCATTTGTGCAGCTTCCGCTGTAGCGAGGCTCGGCGCGCCGTGATCTTCATGTGTTTCGCCGAAGAGCTGGCGGATCACATCTTCCACCGGCACTTCCTGCACGTTGATGTCGCTGACATCACAGGCGTCCAGAAGTTGCCGGCAGGTTTCGGTGACCTTAGCACGCGGAACCTTCAATTGCACTGAAACGGGCGTCTCTTCAGTGATTTCGCCGAACGCAGATAGATCGCGTCTTCCTTCCTTTTCAAAAGTAAGACTCAAGATCTTATAGCCCGAAAAGCGATCAACGATCTCTGTCAGCGGGCCATCGAAAAAGATTTTGCCGTGGTCGATCACTAAGACCCGGTGACACAACTCCTCGATGTCCTGCATATAATGGCTGGTTAGCAGTGTGACGATGCGATGTTCCTCATTGTAGATGCGCAGAAATTCGCGAACGCGCTTTTGGCTGACCACGTCCAGACCGATTGTCGGTTCATCAAGAAATAACACACGCGGCTCATGAATGAGCGCCGCGATCAGCTCCATCTTCATTCGTTCGCCTAACGAAAGCTCCCGCACCATCACGTTCATTTTGTCCCCCACCTCCAAAAGTTCCGATAACCCATCCACCACCTTCTGAAACCGGTCGCGCTCGATGCCGTAAATCGCGCGGTTGAGCTCCAGCGATTCCTGAGCGGGCAGGTCCCACCACAGCGCATTCTTTTGTCCCATGAGCAAACTGAATTGCCGTTTCATTTCATTGCGCCTTTCCCACGGAACAAAGCCGAGCACCCGTGCATCGCCCGAAGTTGGGTTCAGCAGACCGGAAAGCATTTTGAGCACGGTAGTTTTTCCGGCTCCATTCGGGCCGAGAAAGCCGACGAACTCGCCTTCCTCAATTTCAAATGTGACCTCGTCTGCTGCTCGCGTTTCGTCGTACCGCCGCCACAAGAGGCCTTTCACCGCGCCCCAGAGGCCGCGCTCTTTCCGATAGGTGCGATAGATCTTGGTCAGTTTGGAAGCTTCAATTGCCGGCATAGAGGAGTTCGTAAAGAAGCTGTCAGCTTCTCCTACAGCACGTCATCGAGGCACGCGAGCAAATGGGAAACGGTTTGCTCGGTTTCGTCGCCCATGTTCGACAGGCGGAACGTTCGACCGCGGATCTTTCCGTAACCGGGATCAATCACCAAATGATGTTTCGTTCGCAGCTTTCTGGCGAGCTCTAGCACATCGATTCCCTTATTGTTTTTCACGCACGTCAATGTTTTCGTGCGAAATCCTTCTTCAGCGAAGAAATCGAACCCCGCGCTGCGCACCCACTCGTGCACCAGCGCATTGGTGCGGGCATGACGAGCATAACGCGCATCGAGGCCTTCCTCGAAAATTTCGTCGAGCTTGAACTGGAGCGCGTGGATGTGCCCGATGCTGGGTGTGCTCGGCGTCATCCATTGCGACTGCTCTTTCCGGAACTCTAGGAAATCGAAATAAAACCCGCGGTTTGGAACTTTTCCGGCCCGTGCGAATGCTTTCTCCGAAACGGACAACAACGAAAAGCCCGGCGGCAGCGCGAGCGCTTTTTGGGCTCCGGTAAGCATCACGTCGATCCCGAGCGCGTTCATCTCGATCTTGACCGCCGAGAACGACGATACGGTGTCGACGATCAGCGCGACATCAGGATACTTGGCCAGAACGCAGCAGATTTCGGGGAGCGGATTCATCACGCCCGTCGAGGTTTCACTGTGCGTCAATGTGACTGTGTCGAACTTTCCTGTCGCTAATTGTCGATCGAGATCTTTCTGGTCGATGTGCTTTCCCCATTCCACCTGAAGCGGCTCGGCATTTTTTCCACATCGCTTCGCGACATCGAACCATTTATCGGAGAACGCGCCACACATGCAACAAAGCACGCCGCGATCCACCAGATTACGGATGGACGCTTCCATTACACCCCACGCAGACGACGTGGAAAGAAACACCGGCTGCTTTGTTCCGAACAACGTTTGGAGCTTTGGATGAATCGCGCGATAGAGATTCTTAAAATCTTCGCTGCGATGCCCAATCAACGGACGCGAAAATGCCGCCCATGTTTTTTCCGAAACTTCTACGGGGCCGGGAATGAAAAGTTTGTCGTGCGGAGTCATGGCAGCAACATCCAACATCCCAGATCCAACATCCAACGTTAAAGTTGCGCTCGACTGCTTGCTCCACGAGGCGTTGCTATGTACGCGTCACGAATGCGTAACTTGTTTCTCGCCTTGGTTGCTTGCTGCCTCCTCGCTGGCGCGATCCGCTCCGAATCGCCAAACTACCTCGTGTTCGTCAGCAACGAACGCTCCGGCGACGTCACTGTGATCGACGACACCGACGCGGTTGTGGCCACGTTTCCAGTGGGCAAACGGCCGCGCGGCATTCAAGCGACGCCCGATGGGCGGCGAGTCTTTGTTACGGTGAGCGGCTCGCCGCGAATGGCCCCCGGCCTGGATGAAAATCGCGCGCCGGCGGACAAACGTGCCGATGGTGTCGGCGTAATAGATCCAGTAGCGCGCAAATTGATCCATCGCTGGCATGTCGGGTCGGACCCCGAGCAATTCGCGATCAGCAAAGACGGAAAATTCGCCTTCATCGCGAATGAAGACGACGCCAGCGCTTCGATTATCGATCTCGATTCAGGGCAATCGCGCGGGAGAATAATGGTCTCAGAAGAGCCGGAAGGCGTGGGCGTCAATCCAGCAAACGGCGAAGTGTACGTCACCTGCGAAGAAAAGGGCGAAGTCTTCGCCATCGATCCCGATCAACAGCGTGTGATCGCAACCGTCGAAACCGGCGGTCGACCGCGTTCCGTCGCATTTTCACGTGATGGCACGCGCGCATACGTCGCTTGTGAGAACGGCGGCTACGTCGCCGTGATAGACGCTCGATCCCACAAATTGTCGTCGAAAATCCAACTGCCGACTGGCTCGCTGCCGATGGGCACCGCGGTCTCACGTGATGGAAAAGAACTTTACGTCTCCACGGGACGCGGCAATGCGATTGCGATCATCGACGCGCAAAAGAACGAAGTAGCAACAACCGTTCCCGTCGGAAATCGCGTCTGGGGAATAGCACTCGACCCCAGCGGGACAAAACTTTACACCGCCAATGGCGCATCAAACGATGTCTCCGTCGTCGATCTCAAATCGCGCAAGGAACTGCGTCGCATCAAAGTCGGCGACGGTCCCTGGGGCATAGCGATTGTACCCAAGTAGCGACGGCGCTTGGGCAGCTGGCTACACTTGATTACCCGCCCGCGTAATTTGGGTAGCGCTCGCGCAGCTCACGCGAGAGGCGGTCTGCTTCCTCGGTGTTGCCGGCCTGGCGAAATGCCAACGCGGCTTTGTCGAGCGCGCGCGGAGTGATGGCTGGATCGTCGTACAGCAGAGCAACGCCCTTAAACACTTTGCCGGCGTCGTCGAAATTTCCACGCTCGAGCTGTACTTCGCCCGCCAGCAGGCGCGCCTCCGCGTTGACGCGGCCCTCCGGTTGGAGCACCATGATTTCATCGGCGATCTTCTGGGCCTCGTCTGGCTTATGCGCGCTGATCTTAACGGCGCCGAGCGTCAGTAACACCTTCGCCTTACCCGCCGGATCTTTGGCAGTCTGCAGATACTTCGCGAACGCTTCCTCGGCTTCGGGCAAGTTCTTTAGCTTCGTGGCTGCGTCGCCGAGGTAAAACAAATAATCGGGTTTAACCTTACCTGCGTTATCGGTGCTGCCCAAAGCGCTCAGATATTTTTCAGCGGCTTGGAAATTCTTCTCGTTATAATACTCGATTCCGAGCCACTCCAGAACCTCCGACGGCACGTTCACGTTCGGACTGTTCGTCATGAAATTGTTCACCTCTTTGGTCAGCGCAGGTCGATCCTTCAAATAAAACTGGCACAGAATGATGCGGACCGACGCGAGATTGTAGTACTGCTCCTTGTTCAGTTGCCGGGCAGCATTCAGCGCGCTCAATGCCGTTTTGTAATCCTTTGCTTCGAACGCGGTTTTCCCAATGTAGTATTGCGCCTGCGCTGCGACAGAACTCTTGGGGAACTCTTTCAGGAGCTGTCGAAAGGTGTCGACCATACCTTTCGTGTTGTCCTGTTGACCGAGGATTAAAGCCTTCAACTGCAATGCCGCTTCGCGCTCGTGCGCCTTCGGATACTTGGCCAGGATAATGTTTAGGTCGGTAAGAGCGGCATTGTAATTTTTGCTCTGCTCGTATCCCAAGGCACGCTGAGCCAGAGCGGCGGGCATTTGCGGGCTGTCCGGAAACGTCTGCATGTAATACGTGAACGCTTCGATGATGCCGGAAATGTTTTTCGTCTGGACATGACACAACCCAAGTTTGTACGCCGCTTCACTGCGGAGCCGCGGAGAAAGCTCGGATGCACGCAGCTCACCGTACATTGAGGCTGCCTCCGTGTAATTTTGTTGTTTGTAGAGCGCTTCGGCTTTCAACAGCTTCGCCTGATCGGCGCGCTCGTTTGTAGGATTTGTTGCGAGGAATTGGTCCACTGCGGCCGACAGCGCCAACGGATCGGAGTTATAGACGTTGATCAACTGCTGGTAAGCAGCGTCCTTTGCTTCCTCGCGATCCGGATACTTTGTGATGATCTGGCGATAAAGCGCTTCAGCTTCCTTTGAATGGCCAAGTTGCCGTTCGCTGTTTGCGGCGAGCAACAACACCTCGGCCTGCGCAGCCTCAGGCAGCTTTTCCAGTTCCTTTTTGTAATCAGCCAGCAATTGCGTGTATTGACCAGCCTGGTATTGCAACCGGCGAAAACCGACTTGCGCGAGCGCACGGAATTTTCCGGCTTCGGGAAGGGTGCGCCCCTTTTGGAACAACGCTGCAGCTCGCTGGGCCATGCCGTTATCGGTCTTGCCTTTATCGGCTTGGACAAGTTCAAGCGCGATCAAGCCTCCGCGCACTGCGCACTCTGCTTTCAACGCCGGGTTCTGTGCTTCATTGGCCAGCGCTTCGTATTGCTTCAGCGCATCGAGTTTTCTTCCGCGCGCCGCGAAGATGGATGCCGCCGTCACTCGCGCATCCTCGCGATAAGGATTTGGATTCCCGGCCTCAGCAACCTGCGCATAAATATCAGCGGCTTCGTCTTTGCGGCCGATTGCCTCAAGGCAGCGCGCTTCGAAATAGCGCGCCGCCAGCGTCACTGCGGGCTCCTTCGATTTCGCGGCGGAACGATGAAAAAGCGGGAGCGCCGTTGCGTAGTCTTTATTTGTAAATGCCATCTCGGCCAGGGCGAATGCCGCCGGCCCGGCAAATTCGCTTTCCCCGTACTCGGTGAGCACTTTCTGCAAATTGGTGCGAGCGCTCGAGTCGCGATGGAGATTTCGATAGCATTCGCCAAGCGAGAAGTAAGCGTTCGCCCGGCTTGCACGCCCCGGGTAGTTATCGAGGTATTTCTGATATTCTGGGATCGCCAGATCGTACAATTTACGCGCAAATAAGCCGTTAGCGTACTCGAGCTGGCGCTGATCAGCCCCTTCAGTTTCGCGTGCCGGCGGCTCCGAAAATTCATCGATTAAAGAGCGCGTGCTTCTATCGGTAGGTTCAATCGGGATCGCGCGCGGCACTGACAGCTCATCTACCGGGCGGGCCCGGCGTACTTCGGGCTGCGATTGAGCTATGGCGACGCTCGCCATGCAAAGCAGCATCGCCAGTCCCCAAAGACCGGCTGCGCCGCGGCTGATTTTCATCTTGCGGTGGCGAATGCCACGTTGGTTATCCCTGCTTCGGTGCAAATGTTCAGCACGCCGATTATGTTTTTGTAAGCGCCGGCTTCGTCACCGCGAATCACCACTGCCTGTTCCGGGTTCAGTTGAACCAGGCTCTTCAGCAATTCCTCGAGCTCGGGACTGGTCAACGTGCGGCGGTTCACAACCACGTTGCCGTCTGCTTTCACATTGACAATCACATCACCGATCGGCGCCGTTTTCTCCCTGGCAGCGGACGCTTTTGGGACTTTGACGTCAAGTTCATTCTCTGTGCGCGCCGCGTTCCAAGTCAGCAGGAAGAAAATCAAAAGCAGCAGTAGCACATCGACCAGCGGCGCCAGCTGAATACCCGGATGATGCAAAGGCGCGTGACCACGCAAATTCATGAGAGCAGCCGAGTGTTACAATTCGTCTTCGATCAGCGCAGGCATTCGCTCAACACGTTTGCCGTATTGCAACGAAAGCAACGCCAGAACGTGCGTCGAAGCCGCCTCCAGTTCTGAGATCAGCTTCTGCGCCCTCCCGCGGAAGAAGGCGTAACAAATCATGGCAGGAATGCCGATCGCCAGGCCCGCAGCAGTGTTGACCAGCGCCTCACTGATCCCGCGTGAGAGCGCCACATACCGCGCCGAGCCGACGTCGGCTCCCAAGGCACCGAATGAATGAATGATTCCAAAAACTGTGCCTAACAGACCCAGCAATGGCGCAATCATTCCGATGTCAGCGAGGTAGATAACGCGGTTGTTCAAACTCGCCGCCACTCGTGTTCCTTCCGTCTCGGCGATTTCGCGGACCTGCTGGAAATCCGCGTGCGGATTTTTAGTCGTGAAATCCAGCATTTTTTGCACGACCCGCGCGATCGCTTCCCCGTGCCGGTTGGAAACGGCAAGCAACCCCAGATAATCGCCCTTACGCAGGAGCGCATCGGCGGTGGCCATGTAACCGCTCGAAACCACGGCCCCGCGCCGGATGGTCAGAAGATAAACGACCACGAGTGCGACGAAAAAGATCGACAATAAAAACAGCGGAATCATCACGGGCCCCGCCTTGACGAGCGTCTCCAGGACGGTCTGCGAATGCTGGGGCACCAGCGGCGGCGTTGGTTCCTGCGCGAGCAGAGCCGACGCGCTGCCCAGCGCGGCAAAGAGCATAACCCAAATCTTCATGCTGGAAATTTTGTAACGATATGCGGAGCAATTCACCGATGCAAATGCGCGTGAGGCGACATTGAGCATTAGAGTTCGATACTCAGGAAATTGTTCATAGATACGCTTTTTTCGTCGCTTCGCTCTTTCGAACTCGAACCCCTCCCCTTTGTCCTCTTCCCTTCTAAGGGAGAGGCGTGCAAGTGCGCCGCTACTTCCAAGACACGCACACAGATTGTCTGCGTCACGGTCGGCGCACGAGAAAAACGTGGGCCGGTTGAATCTCCGGATCGAGCTCGATGTAATTTTGCCGGCCGCGCCAGATGTAACGCGCGTCGTTCAACAAATCGTGCACCTGATATTCGTCGCTTTCTATCTGTCCAAATTGCTCGATCGGCACATGAACAAACGAATTCTGCTTACGAAATGGATCGAGATTCACCACCACGAGGATGATGTTGTCGCGCGCTGGCGTCATCTTGCCGTAGAACAAAATCGCGTCGTTGTCGGCGGGGTAGAAACGCAGATTCGTGTACATCTGAAGCGCGCGGTTTTGTCTCCGGATCTTGTTGATGCGCGCGATCCAGTCCTTGATATTTCCCGGCGCACTCCAATCGCGCTCCTTGAACTGGTATTTCTCGGAATCGAGATACTCCTCGCGACCTGGTAACGGCTGGTTCTCGCACAACTCGTATCCGCTGTAGATTCCGTAAAGCGGAGAGAGCGTCGCCGCCATGAGCACGCGGACCATGAACGCCGGCCGGCCCCCCTCTTGAAGCACAAACGGCAGGATGTCGGGCGTGTTTGGCCACAGGTTTGGCCGAAAATATTCGCTCATCTCCGTCTGCGTCAGTTCCGTGAAATATTCAATCAGCTCCTGTTTCGAATTTCGCCACGTGAAATAGGTGTAGCTCTGGTTAAAGCCGGCTCTCGCCAACGCCTTCATCATCTTCGGCCGGGTAAACGCCTCCGACAGAAAAATCGTGTCGGGATATTTTTCGCGGACGCCGCTGATCAGATACTCCCAAAAGGCCACCGGCTTGGTGTGCGGGTTGTCCACGCGAAAGATCCGCACTCCGTGCTCGGCCCAAAACAGCACGATGCTCTTCATCTCAGCCCAGAGTTCGCGCCAGTTTTCGCATCGAAAGTTTAACGGATAAATGTCTTCGTATTTTTTGGGCGGATTCTCCGCGTATTTGATCGTGCCGTCCGGGCGCTTGTAGAACCAATCAGGATGCTCCTTCACGTATGGATGATCGGGCGAACAATTGATCGCGAAATCGAG
>DATFXC010000003.1:0-11569 GCA_035258625.1 Candidatus Udaeobacter sp.
CGTCGACGACGGCGACGAGCTCCACATCGCCGACGGCCGGCACCCGGTGATCGAGAAGCTGCGCGGCTTCGACGGCTTCGTCCCCAACGACACGGCGCTCGGCGTCGCCAGCAAGCGCCGCGTGGTGATCCTGACCGGCCCCAACATGGCCGGCAAGTCGACGTACATCCGCCAGGTCGCGCTCATCGTCTTGATGGCGCAGATCGGGAGCTTCGTTCCGGCGGAGAGCACGCAGGTCGGTCTGGTCGATCGCATTTTTACCCGGGTCGGCGCCAGCGACGATCTGGCCCGGGGGCAATCAACGTTTATGGTGGAAATGAATGAAACGGCAAACATCATCAACAACGCCTCGGAGCGCTCGTTAGTCATTCTCGACGAGATCGGCCGGGGCACCTCCACGTTCGACGGACTCTCCATCGCGTGGAGCGTGGCCGAGTTTCTCTATGACAAGATCAAAGCGCGCACTTTGTTCGCCACGCACTATCACGAACTGACGAAGCTGGCCGAAGACCGCAAAGGCGTGTGCAATCTGAATGTCGCCGTGCGCGAATGGAACGAGCAGATCATTTTTCTGCGCAAAATCATCCCCGGCGGCGCGGATAAAAGCTACGGCATCCAAGTCGCTCGCCTCGCCGGTTTACCCAAGGAAATTCTCGATCGCGCCAAAGAAATTCTCGCTCACCTGGAAAGTTCCAGCCGCGCTGATGCGGAACGGAAACGGCGAGAGAAAAAGTCAACCAAGACGATGCCTGAATCCCAAAAACCGCAGCTGGATCTGCTGTAAGCTAAAAGAATTTCTCGGCGCCGCTCGATAAAGATCAGTTTGCACTGACGCGCTGTTTGTGCGGCTTGCGGATTCGCGGCAGCCAGACGGGTGCGCCATGAGGAATGACGTGGCGCCATCGGGTGTCGAAGCGCCAAAGCCCGGCCGTGCGTGCGAGCTCGACTGCGCCGCACAATTCGTCCGCCGAAATGCCGCGGTTGATCTCGGCGAAGCGCGGTTCTGTTTCGGCTTTGTGCGCCGGGTAATATTGATCCATCACGTTAACGTAGGTGTCGCGTGACATGTTCTCTGCGATCCAGCGCATGATTTCGCGGGTGTCATCGAGCAGACCAGGCATTACGAGGTGCCGCACAAGAACGCCCCGCAGCGCCAAACCATTCTCGTCCACTGTTAACTCGCCGACTTGCGCGTGCATGGCGGCGATGACCTTGCGTGCGGCTTCGGCGTAATCGCTGGCCACCAGATATTTTCGGCAATGCTCGGTGTCCCAAAGTTTGAAATCGGGCATGTAAATATCAACGATGCCGTTCATCCAGTGAATGCTTTCGAGGCTATCGTATGCCGAGGTATTGTACACGAGCGGCAGACGCAGCCCGCGCTCGACGGCGATTACCAGCGCTTCGAGGATTTGCGGAACGACATGCTCGGGCGTGACGAAGTTGATGTTGTGACAACCGATCCGCTGCAGATCCAGCATGATTTGCGCGACTTCGGTGGCGCTCACCTCCGCGCCTTCGCCGAACTGGCTGGTCTCGAAATTTTGGCAGAACACGCAGCGCAGATTGCACCAGCCGAAAAAGATCGTGCCCGACCCGTTCCAGCCACGCAGGCAATCTTCCTCGCCAAAATGCGGAAAGGCGCTGGCAACGCGCGCCAGCCGACCACTTTTGCACACGCCGATCTTGTTGTTGAACCGGTCGATCTCACAGTCGCGCGGACAGACTTTGCATGAGCGCAGCGACTCAATTGCCTCTCTCGCGCGCTGCTGAAGAAGGCCCTGGTCAAATGCGCGCGCATATGCCGGGACGAAATTTTTCCGCGATAAGACAAATCGCCCCGATCCGGTCAACTCCAAAGGAGCCCCGTCACCGTTCGGCTTGAGATTGAACACCCGCATCGCTACTGAGGGAACTTATTCATTGCAGCACGAATTGCCATTCGCGCGCACTGACGCATGCATCCGTTTTGTGATAAGCTGTGCTGCAACTATGGCAGTCAAAACCGAGAAGGAATTGAGCGAAGGACTGCGAGCGGTCTGGCTTAAGGCCGTCGCTGCCATTGAGCTGCGCAATGTCGGTTACGCCATTTCGCTCGTGCAGGAGATTCTTAAGCAGGAGCCAGAGTTTCTCACGGGCCGCCAACTTCTGCGTCGTGCGGAGGTCACGAAAACTAAATCGGCTAAGAAGAGTTTTTTCAACATCTCAACCGCCCCTATCGGCGTAATGAAAGCACAACGAGAAATCAAAAGGGATCCGAAGCGTGCGGTGGAAATGCTGGAGGAAGTTTTAGAAGCGGAACCTTACAATCGCCAGGCAAATTTGCTCTTGAAAGAAGCAGCATTGGCGGCGGGTTGGTCTGAGATCGGAGTTTTCGCGCTGAGGACTTTACTCGAAGACAACCCGCGCGACGTAAAAGTGCTCCATGAACTGGGCCGTTTGTATCACGAGCTTGGCGACCACGAAAACGAGGTGGAAGTCTACAACCAAATCACCGCGATCAATCCGCTCGATGCCCAGGCGCTTCATCTCGGCAAAGACGCATCGGCGCGAGCTTCGATGAAAAGGGGCGGCTGGACCCAGGCTGAAAGCTATCGCGACCTGATCAAGGACAAAGAGGAAGCGATCTCACTCGAACAACAGAGCCGCATCCGTTTAACGGGCGAAGCGCTCGATCAACAGATTGCCGAAGCCTATGCCCGTCACCAGACGGAACCCGAAAACCTGGACGTTGCACGGCGCCTCGGCGCGTTAAATGAGCAAAAGGACGATTTCGAGGCCGCCATTCGCTGGTATCAGTGTGCTGCCGATCTGACCAGAAGCGCGGACACCGGATTGCTGCGAAAGATTTCAGACTTAAAAATAAAATGTCTCGAACGCGAGATTGCAGCGCACGAGGAATTTCTATTGACCCACAATGCACCCGACGCATTGCACGCGGAAACGTCAGAAAAACTACGGGCCGCTAAAATCACCCGCGCAGAAATTCTCATCGCCGATGCACAAGAGCGGGTGGCGCGGAATCCGACCGATCTACAGCTCCGGTTTGAACTCGGCGTGAACCTTTTCAATGCCGAGCGTTTTCGTGAGGCTGTGCCGGAATTGCAACGCGCCCGGCAAAATCCGCATGCTCGGTTGAAAGCGATGAACCTGCTGGGTTGCTGCTATGGCGAGCTTGGGATGCTCGATCTTGCAATGAAGCAACTCGAGGAAGCGTCCCAGGAAATCCTGTCCATGGACGTGATGAAGAAGGAGATCGTGTACAATTTGGGGACTGTTTACGAGCGAATGGGTGAGCTGGAAAAATCCCTGGCCTGCATGAAGCAAATTTACGAAGTCGATTACGGCTATCGAGACGTGGCGAAGCGGGTCGAGAGCTCGTACGAACGGAATATCTCTGGAGCCTAGGCCAGCACGAAAAAGACCTGGCTGAATTCAAAGAGGAAGCAAACGGCGGGAGCGATCCTGACGTAAAAAAGTTTGCGGAGGATACAGCTAAAGTGGTTCAGGAGCATCTGGACCTCGCCAAAGAGATCCAGGCAAAGCTGAAATAACATAAACGCTGACGGCGCGACGCGGCACGCTACTAGCGTCCGCCGCGGTTTAGTTTTCAGGATGGTTCATCAGTACAGTGGCCACCAGCCTGTGGCGGATCGTTAGACGCGTAGCGTTGACGGCCCATAGGCCGTCGTTGCAGCAAGACCTGAAAAACAAACGCGCGGACGTTTCCGTCCGCGCGTCTGAGAACAATATTGGCGGTCGACTTACGCTTCCATCGGCAATTCCACATCCACCGGGCGCTCTTTCTTCGCCAGCGCACGGCGCAGCTTGGACAGCGCGATATTCTGTAACTGCCGGATGCGCTCCCGCGTGACGCCAAATTTCTTGCCTACCTCCTCGAGCGTCTTGGGTTTTCCGCCGTCCAGACCGAAACGCTGGAAGATGATCTTCTTCTCGCGATCATCCAGGACATCGAGCAATCCGCCGACTTCATTGCGCAGGTTTTTGTCGCGCAAAAGTTCGAACGGCGTCTGCGCGTCCTCGTCGCCGACGATTTCGCCGAACTCGGTCGAATCATCGTCGCTGATCGGCGCATCAAGTGAGGCCGGACGGATCGAAACCGTTTTGAGCTGAGAAACTTTTCCGCTCGCGATGCCGATCTCGTCGCCGAGCTCGTCATCGGTCGGTTCGCGGCCAAGCTCTTCGCTCATTTGCAGCGAAACGCGACGCATCTTGGAGATCTTGTCTACCAGGTGCACAGGCAAACGGATCGTTTTGCTCTGGTTCGCCAGCGCTCGCTTGATGGATTGCTTGATCCACCATGCGGCGTAAGTGCTCAGCTTGCCGCCCTTTGCCGGATCGAACCGCTCCACCGCCTTCATCAGACCGATGTTGCCTTCGGAAATTAGATCCAGCAGCGGCAGACCAAGGTTCGCGTAATCATGCGCAATCTTGACCACCAGACGCAAGTTGGACCGGATCATCAGCGCGCGCGCCTCGCGATCACCCCTCTTGATCTTAGCGGCCAGCTCGATCTCCTGCTCCGGAGTCAACAGCGGGATTTGCCCGATCTCGCGCAGGTAAATCTTTATTCCTGTATCGCTATCTTCAGCAGCCATATAACTCTTTTTCATTTATCATTTGGGGGCATAGGGTCGACAACTTCCCGTACACTGTATTCGTCGACGCCTTATCGATCACGCGTTGTACCATCCAGGGAAGTATTTAACAAGGTTAAATATTCGAATTTGTGACACCCGTTGGATGCCTGTCGTTCAATCTTTTCTGTAGGGGTTTTACTGGCCAGTACATACGAAGTTCTCCGACGCGTCCCTTGATATTTGACAATACTTTAAGACATCCGTTGCATCTCACTTTAGAGGGATATTTGGCGCTTTTCGGCGCAGCGATTTTCTGCAACTCTGCCGCTACATGCTGGCAAAAATTTACTCCGCCGCGGTTTACGGCGTGGACGCCTACGAGGTGGAAATCGAGGTAAATGGCGCCGGCGGCGATCCTGTCATTGTCATCGTCGGACTTCCAGACGCGGCGGTGAAAGAGAGCCGCGACCGGGTCACCACCGCAATTTCGAATAGCGGCTACTACTGGCCGCGCGGACGGACCACAATAAATCTCGCGCCCGCCGACATTAAGAAGGAAGGACCAAGTTTCGATTTACCGATCGCCCTTGGGATGATCGCGGTGACCGAGGGACTGGACAGTTCGCCATTCGAAAATTTCAGCTTCGTCGGGGAGCTTGCATTGGACGGTTCAGTTCGCCCAGTAAAGGGAGTGCTGCCGGTGGCGCTGGAGGCGCGACGGCGAGGTAAGCGCGCCTTGTTCGTCCCCGAAGCCAATGCGCTCGAAGCCGCGATGGTCGATAAAATCGACATCTACGGCGTGCAGAACCTGCGGCAGACGTTCGCCTTCTTGCGCGGCGAAATTGCGCTTCTGCCGACCCGCGCTGATCTGAGCAAATTCTTCGCGACGCACCAAAGCTACGATGTCGATTTCAGCGACGTAAAAGGGCAAGGCCACGTCAAGCGCGCGATCGAGGTAGCCGTCGCCGGCGGTCACAACGTCCTGATGATCGGGCCGCCTGGCTCGGGCAAATCGATGCTCGCGAAACGCATCCCGACCATTATCCCGCCGCTCACATTGGATGAAGCGATCGAGACGACCAAGATCCACAGCATCGCCGGTCTGCTGGACGCGGAACAATCCTTTGTTTCTACGCGACCGTTTCGAGATCCGCATCACACCATCAGCGATATCGGTCTGCTCGGCGGCGGCACGTTTCCGAATCCCGGTGAAGTAAGCATCGCGCACAATGGTGTCCTTTTCCTCGATGAGCTACCCGAGTTCAAACGATCGGCATTGGAGGTAATGCGCCAGCCTCTGGAGGACGGGAAAGTCACCGTGTCGCGCGCGGCAGGCAGCGTTACCTTTCCTTCCGAGTTTATGTTGGTCGCGGCAATGAATCCCTGTCCGTGTGGCTACTTTGGCGATTTAAAACGCGAATGCCGCTGCGGCCCCGTGCAGGTGCAGCGTTATCGTCAGCGCATCTCCGGTCCCCTGCTCGATCGGATCGATCTGCACATCGAAGTGCCGGCTGTGGAATACCGCGACGTCGCCAGCGAACGCGCCGAGGAAACTTCCGCTGCCGTTTGCCGGCGCGTCGTCCGTTCGAGGGAGATCCAGCAGCAACGGTTTCGCAAGGATGGGAAAGTGAATTGCAACGCGCGCATGGCCACGCGCCAGTTGAAACAACACTGCAAGCTTAGCCAGGATTCGCAGGAACTCATCCGCGTCGCGATGAACGAATTAAACCTCAGCGCCCGCGCTTACGATCGGACCTTGAAAGTCTCGCGCACGATCGCCGATCTCGACGGCAAGACCGATATCGCACCCCAGCACGTCAGCGAAGCGATCCAGTATCGCACCTTCGACCGGACGCTTTGGGTTTAGACGCTTTGTTGTTAGATTGAGGAAAGCGAAGCGAAACATCTCTGACTTGTGTTTTTAGAGAGGTCAAAAAATCAGAGATTCTTCGCTTCACTCAGAGTGACATTTGTAACATCGCTTCTAACTAGACTTGCTTGCATCGCGGCAATCGCTTTCGCCGGATGCCATCGAACCGAGCAAACGATTTCCGGCCCGTTGAAACAACGAGGTTATCTCTGGCAACGGGAGTGGACTCCCGCCGTTGTCGACGCGCTTGGCGAAGCCGGTCGACGAATGGATGGCGTGGTCATTCTCGGCGCGGAAATCAATCTTGCCGGAAAAAGGCCGGAGATCGCCGAGGCGACGATCGACTGGGACGCAGCGAAACGGGAAAGCGAGCATCGCGCGCTCGCGCTCCGGGTTGCGCCATTCGCTGGTCCATTTCGTTCCGACGACGCGCCCGCACAGGCGATTGTCGATCTTGCTAAACAACTTCTGAGCGACGCGCGCGCTCACGGTGTAAATCTGGAGGAGTTCCAATTCGATTTCGATTGCGTGCAGAAAAATCTCGCGAGTTATCGAACGTGGCTGCTCGCCCTGAAACCAATCGTTCAGCCCACTCGTTTTGTAATCACCGTGCTGCCAGCGTGGCTGAATGATTCGCAATTTCAAAAGCTGGTGCGCGAAGTCGATGGATATGTGCTGCAAGTGCACTCGATCCCGATTTCGGCCGGCACAAACGCGAAACTGTTTGACCCGCGTCTGGCGCGTGAATGGGTAAGAAAAGCAGTACGTTTCGGAATACCGTTTGCGGTGGCGTTGCCAACGTATCGCTGCGCTGCCGGTTACGGTCCCGATGGAAAACTTCTCAGCGTGGCGATGGACAGCGTGCAACCAGTCTGGCCGCCAGGGACGCGCGTTTTGGAATTTGGAGCGCACGCCGATGAGATCGCCGCGCTAGTCAACGGTTGGCAGAAAATGCGGCCGCCACAATTGCGCGAATTAATTTGGTATCGCGTTCCAATTGCGACTGACGCTCGCAATTGGCGCTGGCCGACCCTGGCAGCGGTGATGGCGGGTCGGCCTCCGAAGCACCAACTCGGCGTGCGGCAGGAAGGCGCAAACCCAGTCGATCTGTCAATCGTGAATGCGGGCGAAGCGGACGAGCAATTGAGTTTGAATGTAACTGCGAAATGGAGCGAGGCAGGATTGGAAGCCTCCGACGCACTTTCCGGTTGGAAAGTTCGATCGGAAAATGGTCTTGCCGTCTTCAACTCTGTTGCGCAAAACGGGTTTCGATTACCACCGGGTACGACCCGCAAAATAGGCTGGCTCCGGTTCGACCAACCGACTAATCTGCAGATCCAATTCTCAAATCAAAGTGAGCCTCTTCGCTAAATTGTTGGTGGTGGTTGGGGCGACGCTGTGCTTTCTGGGCGGATTGCACGCGACCGGATATTACGGTCCCGATTTTTACCTGGACGACGGCGGCAAAAACGTGGCTGGGTCGCCCGAATTTTATTGGGGCCTCGAAGTACGACGGCTGGCGAAGGAATTTCATCCGACCGAGAAACGCGTCGTTTCAGAAAAGGCCGAGCAAAAAAGTGACGAGGACGCCTCGGACAACAGCAATCTCAGTCAGACCACCGAAGAGGCCGATCTAAACGATTTTGATGCGGCACTGAAGGAAGGACGAATCAAACCGCCTGATCCAACGAAAGCAAAGGACCAACACAAACTCGCGCGCGCAACGATTACGTCGACATCTCCAACTGCTGAATTCGATTCAGAGTTTGCGGATTATCATCGGGGCGCTGGCGCATTCCTGAATAAAAATTGGGACGAAGCACGCAAGGCTTGGGAGGAATTACTCAAACGTCCGGAGCAAGATCGACATTATCGCACGGTGTGGGCTGCCTTCATGCTCGGAAAGCTTGCGCTCAAAACCCAGGATTATCCAAGTGCCTCACAATGGTTTCAACGCGCGCGCGAATTCGCGAAAGCTGGATTCGCGGACTCGTTAGGCTTGGCGGCGGAAAGTTATGGCTGGGAGGGGCGCGCCGAATGGAAGCAGGAACATCCGGGGAAAGCAGCTCCATTATTTTTGACCCAACTTGCTCTTGGCGACCCGAGCGCGGTTGTTTCGCTCAAAGCCCTGATCCCTGATCGCGAGCCAGTCGAAGGGATGTTGAATTACGGTCCCGAAGCGGATGAAAGAAGTTCCTGGAACGATGAACAAAAAAAAGAGGAAGAACAGAAGGAGACTTCGAAGTTAAAAGCCGCGGCGCAGGATCCGTTGCTGCGGCGATTGATAACCGTGCACATTCTGGCAACAGCCACCTCGCCCGATCTTTATCCGTCCGATTCAGAAGCGGCGCCGGTGAATCGTTGCGCGCGCTGGCTTGACATTATCAAACAAGCGAACCTCGGCCGCATCGAGGATGCGGAGTATCTCGGATGGGTCGCATACAACAACGGAGACTACAAAGGCGCAGCCCATTGGCTGGAGTTGAGCAAGGGCGACAGCGGCACTGCGCTGTGGTTGCGGGCAAAGTTGCAACGTCGCGCTGGCAAACTCGCCAAAGCCGCAAACACCATGGCGCAAGCAGTGGAATCGTTACGGACTGCATCGGCCTATAACCCGACGGGAGGGACTGACGAAAAGTGGACGGAATACGATTATTTTCCCGAAGGCCCGGATTGGGGCTGGGGCCAAAGCGCGCATGGCGATCTCGGCGGACTTCGGCTGGTTCGCGGCGATTTTGTTCAAGCTTTCGATACACTTTTCAAAGGACACCTTTGGAACGATGCCGCGTTTGTGGCCGAACGCGTTCTCACCACGAACGAATTGAAGGAATACGTCGATGCTTTGCCCGAGACTCCGCCACCGAAACAGGGCGAAGATTACAATGCGAAGCTAAGGTACTTGCTCGGCCGCCGGCTGGTTCGTGAAGATCGTTACGCTGAAGCCGGACCGTACATGTCGCCGCCCTACGACAAAGTCCTCGAAAAATACGTGAAGGCGTTGAAAGACGGGGCTAACGAAAAACTCTCCAAAGCCGAACGCGCGCACGCATGGTTCACCGCAGCATGGCTTGCGCGCTACGACGGGATGGAATTGATGGGAACCGAAGTCGCGCCGGACGCATTTGCAGACAGCGGCGCGTTTGAATTTCCTGATCTGGCCAAACAGCGGCGTTCCGGATTCTACCAACAAGTCTCGTATGACACAGACGGCAATCAGAAGAAGAAAAACGTGCCGATCCCGCTGAAAGCATCCCAGAAGGAAATTCAGCGGCTCACTGCGAACAAAATCGAGCCCGATATCCGTTTTCATTATCGACTGATTGCTGGCGCGCTCGCGATCAAGGCCGCGGCTTTGTTGCCGGACAATTCAGAGGAATTAGCGGACGTCGTAAATCAGGCTGGTCTTTGGGTGAAAGATCGAGATGAGAAAATCGGAAACCGTTATTACCAAATCATCGAGCGTCGTTGCGCGAAAACGAGGATCGGCCAGGCGGATATGGTGAAACATTGGTTTACCGATCAAACCGGCCCGTGGAGCACGGCTGAAGAAGAAGCGTACCGAGCCATGCACAAAGAGCTGAAGATAGACAGCTCCGACTAGGCGTAGTCGGAGCCGAATCCGCCGAGTGTAATGCACTCGCAATCTCCGAAAAGATCAGAAAAGCGAGTTGAAACTCTATCGTTGCTCGCATTTTCTTTGTATAGCTCGCACCCAAGTGCCGACTGACTAGAATGTGCGGGTGCGATTGCCAGATGTTAAGTGCCGGAAGTTTTGGCCAACTGTTGCTCCGTTGGCGATGTTGCTCAGCGGCTGCGGCAGCGCGGATAATCGCGTGCTCGAAGAGGTGGTCGAACAGGTTTACCCGGTCAACCCCAGCGCGAACATAAGTATTCACAATCGTGATGGTGCCGTCCTGGTTTACGGCTCAGAAGCTAACGAGATGCAGGTGCGAGCAGTTAAGAAAGCGTACAGCGCCGAGCGCCTGCACCAGATCGCGATCGATGTCTCGACAAAATCCGGCGCCGTTTCAGTCATCACGAAATTTCCTCCCCAACCAAAGTGGGCACTCTTTGATCGTTCAGGCACAGTCGATTACACCATCGTTGTCCCGGCAACCGCCACTATCTCGGCACTCGACCTGAACGCAGGCGAAGTTCTCTTGGATGCGATGCGAGGGCGAGAGGTGCGCGCACGGTTAAGCGACGGCCGCATATTCGCTCGCAACTGTTTCACTAACCTGGACCTCGCCATGAGCCGCGGCACGCTCACGCTCTCATACGATTGGTGGGACGAGCAACAGTTTTCAGCTAAGGGAAACGTCTCGCAGGGAAATACCTGGGTCTTTTTACCAACCGGCTCAGCCTTTCACCTCCTGGCCCATGCTGCGCATGGAAAGATCGCCAACGATTTCAATGATGTCGCAGTTTCCGCAAGTGCCTCTGCCAAAGAAATGAACATCGATCAGGTAGTCAACGGCGGAGGCCAGGCGAGAATCGAAATTCGCGTCGAAAAAGGAAACATCAAAATCGCCGAGGCCAATCGGTAATCGGCAGTTCTCTCTCTCGAGAAATTTGAAATCTGAGATCGTAAATCGAAATTGAAAGCCATGCCTTCATTCGACATTGTTTCCGAAGTGGACAAGCAGGAGATCGACAACGCGCTAAATCAGGCGCGCAAGGAGCTTGCTACCCGGTTCGATTTAAAGGACGCAAAAACGGAAATCATTCCTGAAAAAGACAGCATTATTCTGATCGCCGACGATGGCGCGCACTTGAAAGCGCTGCGGGAGATCGTTATCGGCAAACTATCCAAGCGCGGCGTGGATCTGCGAAACGTCGAGCAGGACGAACCGGCGATCTCATCCGTCGGCCATGGCCGACAGGAATTGAAGATCAAGCAAGGCCTGGAAGGGAACAAAGCCAAAGAAATTATCCAGGCGATCAAGTCCCAGGGGTTCAAAGTGCAGAGCCAGTTGCAGGACCGGCAAATTCGCGTCACCGGCAAGAAGAAAGACGAGCTGCAAACTGTCATTCAGTTCGTGCGCAGCCGCGACTTCGGCGTCGCCACAAATTTCAAAAATTTCAGGGACTGACCCAC
>DATFXC010000004.1:0-2424 GCA_035258625.1 Candidatus Udaeobacter sp.
CGCGGCGTTCATACGACTTGACAGAGTAGAGTCGGACACGTTTCGGCCACCCCACACCGAAGCAATAAGATCGTCCTTGGAGACGACGCGGTCGCGGTTCTTCACGAGGTACACGAGCAGGTCAAACACCTGCGGCTCGACTGCAACGGGAGTTGATCCGCGATGCAGCTCTCTTCGGTCGGCGTCAAGTTTATGTTTATCAAAGTAAAATTGCACTTTGACGCCCCACGAGCGCATCGTCTGAATCGTTTGGCACGCGCCGTTCAAGCACAAAAAAGGGCTCCATCAAAGCGCGGACATTCCCGTTCAAATTGACGACTTTAGCCGCTACGATGTTCGGTCAGCGCGGGGGTTATCCAGAATGCCGGGAGTGGTCCTCAGCGACCAGATGACGCAACATCGGCTGTGAAGCATCGCTGGCATTCCGCGTTCGCACCAATCGAATACTTCCGGTTGCTCGCAAAGAACGAGCCCGTTGCCCAACCGTGAAGATATTTTCCTAAAATCGTTTTTTGCGTTAGATCAAGTATCGACGGACAAATCGAAATAGATTGCCGAGTGGGGTCTTCAGCAGCGATGTCAAACAGAACCGTGAGGAGAAAAAGTAAGGCGTCGAAAAGCCACAAACGAAATGCTTCGCGTCGCGACCCCCGCAAGCTTTTCGTTCGGCTGGAACATGAACTGCAGGCGAACAAGGCGCGGTGGGAAGCCGTTGTCGCAAACCCTTTCATGGGCATCACGGTTCTCGGCAAAACGCAACATTTCGTGGCGGCGAATGCAACTTTCCGAACGATGGTCGGGTACAGCGAGGATGAACTCAAAAAACTGACGCCGCTTGATATCACTCCCGCCGGAGATCGCGAGGCCAACAGGGTTCTTCTGAAGGAGCTGCAGCGCGGCAAGCGCCAGCATTACGAGCTGACGAAAAGGCTGCAGCGTAAAGACGGCGAGGTGATCTGGGTTCAGCTTTATGTTTTTGGAATTCCCAATCAGGGTGCCGTCGGCATGACAGTGAACATCACGGAAAAAATGCGGGCCGAAGACGCCCTGCAGGTCGCACGGACGGAGCTTGCCCGCTCGGCGCACATAAGCCGAATGGGTGCGATGACGGCGTCAATTGCCCATGAGATCAATCAGCCCTTGGCCGCCATCGTGGCAAACGCCAGTGCCGGGTTGCGCTGGGCGCAGCGGACTCCTCCTCATTTAGATGAGATCCGTGAAAGCTTTGAGCAGATCGGGCAGGAGGGCCGACGCGCCGCCGGAGTCATCGAGAGTATACGCTCGATGTTCAAGTCGAAGGAATTGGCGCACGTTTCTGTCGATCTCAATCAGCTCATTCGGGAAGTACTGGCGTTGGTTGAAGGCTCCATCCAGAAGCACGGAATCGCCATGCGCACCGAATTGGATGAAGCGCTCGTTGCCGTGACGGGAAACCGCGTGCAACTGCAGCAGGTTCTCTTTAATCTCCTGACAAATGCGATCGAGGCAATGGAATCCGTTGCCAACCGCAGAATGGTGATCAGGTCCGAACTCGGAAACGGTGAAATCCGCGTCACTGTCGAAGATTCCGGCAGCGGCATCGACCCGAAGGATATCGACAAGATCTTCAGTTCATTCTTCACGACCAAGGTCGAGGGCATGGGAATGGGTCTCTCGATCTGTCGGTCGATCGTCGAGTCGCACGGTGGTCGCCTCTCGGCCTTGCGTGCGCACTCGCAAGGGGCAGCGTTCCAATTCACGTTGCCGATCGGGGTGCCTGACACGGACGCCAGCTGATTCAACATGCGACGATCGCAGGACTCGGTGTGGAAGTGGCGCTTCGACGAAGTCATTCTGGATCGCGATTTCCTCGAAGGTCGAGTCTAATTCGCAAACTTCAACATCCAGTCGAAAGCGAAGCCTCGCACAGGTTCGGTCGACATATCGCGTGTGCCTCATCTGCGCGACCGCGCTTGGATTTCCTTCTCGATCAAGAAAAATCATGAAAAACTGAAAGCGTATGCTCACTTCAGTTTGTAACCACGGACAGTCTCGGCTGACCGATGCACCGCTCAAGCAAGATCTATAAAGACACCGCCAATATCGTCGCCAATCCGCGCGAGGTGGAAGCAAATCTGCTTTATCGTTTCGCTTCGCGCCTGCGGGCGTCCGTAACGCACGCCTCGGTGCGCGCACTCTTCGTTGGCGTTATCCATCAGGCTTTGCGGATCTGGAAGGCATGGACGAATGTGGGGTGATGGTGGCGAGCTGCGTGACTTCTGCCAGTTCGCTCTCCAGCGCCGTAATTCGGCGGCGGAGTTGATCGTCATTGATTTGCATGAAGGCACTTGCCGCCTTGGCGGCGAGTTCCGCCAGCATCGAACGTTCTTCGTGGCTTAAAGCATTGCCGGTTGCGTGCGGCCCATAAAGTGCAAGCCCCAGGCA
>DATFXC010000005.1:0-10011 GCA_035258625.1 Candidatus Udaeobacter sp.
GCCGCATACCTCAGCAGCATCGAATGGTTTGCGCTGACGATCTTTCTCTTTGGTCTGGGAATCTTTCTGCCTGCGCTGCGCATTGTTCCGTACCTGATGCTGGGCGGCACTTTTTGCGTGGCGCTTTCGTACATGGTGCGGGCGCGGATCGAACCAAAATTGGACACGGTACACGCGCGCCTGCTAGTGATGATCCTCGCCTTTGTGCAACCGCTCGTACGCGGATTTTCCCGGTATTTCACCTGGCTGCGGTTCAAACGCACGCCGGCAAACGTCGTTCGAAAGCACGAACATTTGCCCGAAGTCGCGCGCTCACGAGGCAGCCTGAGTCGCCGCGTATTTTGGAGCGAGCAGGGGAGGGACCGCCATTATTTTCTGGGCGAAATGTTCCGGTTGCTCGACGAAGAAGGCTGGCGTTATTCCACCGACAGCGGTTGGAACGACTGGGACCTTCAAATTTACGGCAATTTCTGGTGGAGCATCGCGCTTCAAACCGTCACCGAATATCACGGTGCCGGGAAATGTTTGACCCGTGTGCGGCTTCGCAACCGGATGGTTATTACGACGATCATTTTCAACCTAATCGCGATAAGCTTGTTGATTTACCGCGAGGTGAACGTTGCTCATCTTGAGCTCTGGCCCGTCGTTCTTTACGTACTTTTCCTGGGCTTTCTTGGAACGCGCGCGCGCGCGTTGAAATCGCGCGTAGCCGAATTGGTTGATCTCGCTGCCTTTCGAGCAGGCCTGCAGCGCGTGTTGCGCAAGGGAAAAGTCGTCGCCCCAATAGCGGAGCCGGGACTCGAGGTGGCGGTGAACGCGACCGATCCCGCGTCGCCGCAGTTGCCTGGGTAATCGAGGAATGACGGCTTTCCAGCCGTCACATTTGATATTTTCGCCGACTGCCCAAGCCGTGGCTCCTTGTTTGCCTAGATCAAAACACCAAACGCACCGTCCCAGTGCCGCGCTCGATCCGGCCGATTCGCTTCGCTGTTAAAATCGACAGTACGCTTCGTGCATTTCGCTCTGCAATAATCGCCACCATTCCAATGCCCATGTTGAAAACTTGATACATCTCCTGAGTATCGACGTTTCCATTTTTCTGCAGGATTTGGAAGATGCTCGGGACGCGCCAACTTTTCGTTTCAATTACCGCGTCACAATTCGATGGCAAAATTCGAGGTAAATTATCGATGAGACCGCCGCCGGTGATATGAGCGATCCCCTCGATTACGCCAACCGGAATTCTTGCCAGGAGCGGCTGATAGTTTTTGTGCACGCGCAACAATTCTTCGCCGACCGTAATTGTTGATCCGGGTAGAGACGAACTTGGTTTGAGTCGCATTTTTTCGAACAGAATTTTTCGCGCCAGCGAGTAGCCATTGGTGTGCAGACCATTTGAAGCCAGGCCGAGGACGACGTCGCCGGGTTTGATCCTGCTGCCATCGATGATTTTGGTCCGATCCACCACGCCAACGATGCAGCCTGCGAGATCGTATTCTCCCTTGCGATACATCCCGGGCATCTGCGCAGTTTCGCCCCCCAGAAGCGCGCAGCCCGCAGCGCGACAGGCGCGAGAAAAGCCGCGAAGCAATTGCCGGAACACGCTGGGCTCAAGTTTTTCGCAACCGATGTAATCGAGGAAGAAAAGCGGATTCGCGCCCAAGACGGCGATGTCGTTTACGCAATGATTTACGAGATCCGCACCGACGGTGTCGTGTTTGTCCATCGCGAACGCGATTTTCAACTTCGTGCCGACGCCATCGACGCTCGCGACCAACACCGGCTCGCGTATTCCGGGAAAACTCGCGCGAAATAGTCCGCCAAACCCGCCAATCTTCCCGAGCACTTGGGGGCCATAAGTTTGCCTAACGAGCGCGCCAATGCCGCGCTTGAGTATATTGCCAAGATCGACATCAACGCCCGCGCGGACATACCCTTTTTTCACGGTCATAAGTTGTGGGACAACCGCTCCGGTTGCCAATTCGTTTCGGCAGGCGAAGCGCCTGCCCTGCAATTCATTTGAGGTCGGTGAACAGCGTTGGCTGCGCTTCCTGGTCGGCCAGTGCTTTGGCGCGCTGCTCGCGCCGTTCCATGATGAACTTGTCCAGCGCAGGATCAACGGGCAGAGGATAATCGCCGTTGAAACAAGCAAGGCAAAACCTGTTCAACGGTTTTCCTGTCGCGCGAACCATCCCTTCCACATCAAGGTAACCGAGACTGTCCACACCAAGATATTTGCAGATTTCTTCCATCGACATCTGGTTCGCGATCAATTTTTCAGGGTCAGGAAAATCGATCCCGTAATGGCAGGCAAACCGGTGCGGCGGACAACTCACGCGCATGTGCACTTCTTTTGCACCGGCCTCGCGCAGGTTCACCACTCGCGCACGCGCGGTGGTGCCCCGGACGATTGAGTCGTCCACAACGACTACGCGTTTTCCAGCCACCATTTCCTTGATCAAATTCAACTTTACGCGCACATCGAAATCACGAATGAGCTGGCTCGGCTGCAAGAATGTGCGGCCGATGTAGTGGTTTCGAACGAACGCGTGCGCGTAGGGAATATTGAGCTCCTCAGCGAACCCGAGCGCGGCGTAGTTTCCTGAGTCAGGCACAGGCACGACAATGTCAGCTTCAACTGGAAATCTCCGCGCCAGTTCACGTCCCATTTCGGTCCGGACTTTGCCGACGTTAACTCCGCCCAGTTTGCTGTCAGGTCGCGCGAAATAGACGTACTCAAACATGCAGAAGGCCGGCTGTTGCGGTTGGAACGGAAACTCCGAACGCATTCCGCTTTCATCAATGATCAAAACCTCACCCGGTTCGATGTCGCGGATGAACTCTGCATGAATCAAATCAAAGGCGCATGTCTCTGACGCGACCACGTAAGCGTCGTCGAGTCTTCCGAGCGAAAGCGGACGCCACCCGAATGGATCGCGCACGGCAATCAATTCGCGTTCGCTCATGATGAGGAGCGAAAACGCGCCCTCGATCCGCCGCAGGGGCGCAAGCGCGCTGCTGCCGTTATCCACTGGTTGTGCCAGAAGATGCAAAATGATTTCGCTATCGGCTGTGGTTTGGAAGATCGAGCCTTTGCGTTCGAGTTCGTCGCGTAAGAGATCGGCATTGATGAGATTGCCGTTGTGCCCGATGGCCATCTGGCCGCGGATGCAATCGACCACGAAAGGTTGCGCGTTTTTGATCGTGCTGGTGCCTGTCGTTGAGTAACGCGTGTGCCCGAGCGCGCGTGTGCCCTTCAGCTTGGCCAGCTCTTCCTGGCCAAACACCTGGGAAACGAGGCCCATGTCTTTGTGTATGAGAAAGCTTGTGCGCGGGCCATTGCTGGTGACGATCCCGGCGCTTTCCTGTCCGCGATGTTGCAAGGCGAACAGGCCGTAGTACGTCAGTACGGCGGCGTTCGGGTGGCCGAACACGCCAAAAAGCCCACACTCGTGCTGCGGCAGCACGGCTGAATCGGACATCTCCTCTGCGTCTGGTCTGTTCGAGGGGCGAGTCACACCAAATAATCCATCAGATTGGCGCGTATTCAATCGCGCGTTTTGTAGATTCACAAGCTTGGAATGGTTTCGTCTTGTTCAACTACGCGACGGATCGCGTTCCACCAGTCGTCGTAAATGTCGGCAACTCGCCAGCGAAAAGTTTGTTGGTCGATCCGAATTTGCAGTTCGTCGCTGCCGACTTTGCCGAGTTGCTGAAATGGAACGTCACGCTCGCCTAACAACGAAGTTATCTTCTCAACGTCTTCTGCGGCGACGGAAATAACTATGCGCGACTGCGATTCGTTAAAGAGCACTGTAGCGGCAGGCGTGTCGCCCGCGTTCAACGCAATGTCTGCTCCAAACAACCGTTCGGGATTGAAACAGCATTCCGCAAGTGCCACCGCAAATCCGCCTTCGGAGCAATCGTGCGCACTCTGCACGAGACCTTCACGAATCAAATCGCGAACAGCATTTTGCACCTTGATTTCATGTGCGAGATCGACGTGCGGTGGCGGACCGATTTTTAATCCATGGCAGACCTTCAGATAGCGTGAGCCGCCAAGCCCTGGAGCCGCGACACCATCGTCGCGGTCTGTTGCGGCCCGGGGGCGGGCCGGCTCCATGCCGACCAGAATAATCACGTCGCCTTCGTTTTTGAACCATTGCGTCGTGATGTGCTTTTCATCGTCTATTAATCCAACCATCCCGATGGTCGGCGTTGGATCGACTACGCCAGCTGGGCTTTCGTTGTAGAGGGAGACATTTCCGCCAGTAACCGGTGTGCCGAATGCGCGGCAGGCTTCGGCCACGCCTTCAACGGCCTCACGTAATTGCCAGAAATTTTCCGGCTTGTACGGATTGCCGAAATTCAGGCAATCCGTCACGGCCAGTGGGCGCGCGCCGGAGCAGGTGAGATTGCGCGCGGCTTCGGCGACAGCGATTTTCCCGCCCTCGCGCGGATCGAGCGCGCAATAGAGTGAATTGCAGTCGGTAGTCGCGGCCAGAATTTTGTTCGCGTATCGAACGAGGAACACTGCGGCGTCCGACCCGGGCTTAACAGTTGTTCCCGTGCGAACAGTGTGATCGTATTGGCGGTAGACCCAGTTTTTTGATGCGATCGTGGGATCTCGAAGAAGCTGTCGCAACGATTCATGCGTATCGATCTTTGCAAGATCTTGTAGCCACGGCCCTGTGGGCCGTCCGTTCCTGACGGGCCACAGGCGCGTGGCTACAGGCTCCTTCGCTTCGCGCGAATAGAGCGGCGCTTCTTCAGCCAGCGCTTTGGCTGGAATTTCCGCAGCAATCGCGCCGTTATTTCGGACGCGCATGATGCCGTCACTTGTGACGCGGCCGATCTCTGGGCACGCTACATCCCATTTGTCGAACACTTCACGAACCACATCTTCCCGGCCGCGCTTGGCGATGATCAGCATGCGTTCCTGTGATTCACTCAGCATGATTTCATACGGCGTCATCCCTGGCTCGCGTCTTGGGACTTTGGCGAGATCGATCTCGATACCGCTGCCTCCGCGGCTTGCCGTTTCGCATGTTGAACAAGTCAGACCGGCCGCGCCCATGTCTTGAATTCCGGCAACTGCGTCGCGAGCGATGAGTTCGAGGCAGGCTTCGAGCAGCAATTTTTCCTTGAACGGATCGCCGACTTGCACGGCGGGACGATCCTCCCGCGATTGCTCGGTTAGTTCGCGCGATGCAAACGCCGCGCCTGCGAGACCATCACGGCCTGTTTCAGCGCCGGCGTAAAAAACGGGATTACCGGCGCCTTCGGCGATGCCGCGCGCGAGTTGTTCGTGGCGCAGCACGCCAAGGCAAAAAACGTTTACCAGCGGATTGCCCTCGAAACTTTCGTCGAAATAAATTTCGCCGCCGATAGTGGGAATTCCCACGCAATTGCCATAGTGGGCGATCCCGGATACGACGCCGGTGAAGAGCCGCCTGTTGGCGGCGATGTTCGATGTTTGGTGTTCGATGTTTGATTGACTGATCGGCCCGAAGCGTAACGAATTAAGGCAAAACTCCGGGCGCGCGCCCATCGTAAAAATGTCGCGAATAATTCCGCCGACACCTGTCGCTGCGCCCTGAAAAGGCTCGATTGCGCTGGGATGGTTGTGGCTCTCCATCTTGAACGCCACTGCCCAGCCATCACCAATATCGACCACGCCAGCATTTTCTTCGCCGGCTTTGACCAGAATGTTGGCGCCGGTCGTGGGAAACTTCTTCAGTTCCTTCCTTGAGTTTTTGTACGAGCAGTGCTCGCTCCACATTACCGAGAAAATTCCGAGCTCAGTGAAATTCGGCTCGCGACCGAGGATTTTCTTGATCCGCTCGAACTCATCGGGCGTAAGTCCGTGCCGTTGGACGAGCTCGGGTGTGACAGGCGACTCTGCTGAAGACGGACTTTTCATCGGCAGATTACGTTAGCGAATCTGGAGGCCAGGCTCAATCATTCGAATAAGAATTTGAGTCAGATTGAGTGCGTCCGGGGAGCCTTCGACCTGCGAACCCTGGGTGTCATCAATCAACATAGGGGAGGCATTATGGTGAGGAAATTAATCGTTGCTTTTGCTTGTGTGCTCATGACATCGCCGGCATTTGCGCAGACGACTACAACCACCACAACCACAACGACGGAACGAGTAACGGTCACAGGTACGCTAATGGGGGTCGAGGAAGGCACCGCTGCCAATTATCAGCCTGCCAGGACCCTCGTTGTTCAAACGGACAAGGCGAACTCGGAGCGCTTTGAGCTCTATGGGAACGGTCTAGTTTACGATAAATTGGGTCGGGTTGTGACCGGTTCGATCAAACCGGGCACGCGAGTCCGTATTTTTTACACAAGCATGGGTCCAACGCGGCGGATGGTGGATCGCGTGGAGCTACAAGAGTAAAGAGAAAACAACTTTCAGAAAATTCCGAGCCTGGCAAGGTTTGGCTCAGAGGGGCCCAGGTGCGTCTTACGGCTCACGGGCATTCTATCTCAGCGAATTCGAGACGCTCACTCAAATCGCCGAAATGACAAACGAGCTCGAATAGGTGCGTTGCCCGCGCCGTCAAAATATAAAACGGACCTGAAACGTCCGCTCAACCCCTGAGTCACGAACTTCGGATAAACCTAATCAACAAGGAGGCATGAGAGTGAAGAAGACAATTATTGCTTTGGTCTGCGGGTTGGTTTCGCCATTGGCGTTTGCACAAACCAGCACGACCAGGACCGAAGAAACCACTACGTCGACAAGACCGTCGACCACAACGGAAACGACCACGAGCACAACTTACGAGACCGGCACGGTAACTACATATGAGCCGGGCAAGACGATCGTCGTCAGGGGCGAGCAAGGCCCGGTAAGTTTCGCTCTCGGCACGGCCGCGCGCGTTGTTGACGCAGCTGGCAAAGTTGTGACGGCCCCGTTGCGAGCCGGCCAAAGAGTTCGTGTTTATTACACGGGCCCAGTCGAGCATCGCACGGTCGAGCGTGTCTTAGTCGAAGATTAAGCGAAGCTGAATTCGCAAGATTGAGCTGCAGGGTTCGCTTTGAATCCTGCAGCTTTTTTCTATAGCCACGGCCCTGTGGGCGTTGCGTGAGCAGCAACGTTGACGCGCCACAGGCGCGTGGCTACAGGATTTGCGTTTCGAACACGAATCGCTGAGGTTTTGCTCCTCATGTCTTTCGATTTTAAAGAGATTCTCGCCTCGCGGCTGGGCGAAAACTACGAACTGCACGAGCGGCATGTAAACCGCACGCTGGTGGCAGCGCAGCGCGTCATCGGCTTCGACAAAGTTTATGCGCGTGCTGAGGGGGCGTATCTCTACGACATGGATGACCAGCCGTATCTCGATTTTTTGAGCGGTTACAGTGTTTTCAATTTTGGGCGCAACCACCCGGTCGTAAAGCAGGTGATTCGCGACGTGCTCGATCTCGACCTGCCAAATATGGTGCAGTTGGATTGCTCGCTGTTGAGTGGATTGCTGGCTGAAGCGCTGGTGAAACGCACGCCGCCGTACCTAAATGCCGTTTTCTTTTGCAACTCCGGCACCGAGGCGATGGAGGGAGCGTTGAAGTTTGCCCGCGCAGCGACTAGGCGAAAACGTGTTGTCTCACTGGCAAGCGCATTTCACGGACTAAGTTTCGGCTCGTTGTCGTTGATGGGCTGTGAAAGTTTTACCGAAGGTTTCGGGCCGTTGATGGAAGGATTCGATGCGCGCGTCCCGCTCGACGACATCGATGAATTGGATCGGCAATTGCGCGTGCGCGATGTGGCTGCGTTTGTGATCGAGAGCGTTCAGGGCAAGGGCTGTCAAACACCGAAGTCGGATTTCTTTATTCGCGCGCAGGAGCTTTGCCGCAAATATGGAACGCTACTGATTTCTGACGAAGTGCAGACGGGGCTCGGACGGACCGGGAAGATGTTCGGTTTTCAGCATTGGAATTTGGAACCGGACATCATCACGATTGCGAAGAGTTTGAGCGGCGGTTACGTGCCATGCGGCGCGATCATCACCCGGCGCGATATTTACCAGAAAACGTTTTCGCGCATGGATCGATGCGTAGTGCATTCCAGCACGTTCGGACGCAACAATCTGGCGATGGCATGCGGTTTGGCTGCGCTGGAGATTATCGACAGCGAAAACCTGGTCGAGAACGCCGCGAAAATGGGCGCGCAGCTGATGGAGAAAATCGATGCACTACGCACAAAACATTCCTTCCTCAAGGAAGTGCGCGGGAAAGGCCTCATGATCGGCATCGAATTTCAGGAGCCACAGGAACTGAAGCTCAAAATGGCGTGGAAGCTTTTGCACAAGATTGACAAAGCATTATTCGCCCAAATGGTCGTAAGCCAGTTGTTGAGCAAGCATCGCATCCTTACACAAGTCGCGGGCCATAATCTGGACGTGATAAGAATTCTCCCGCCGCTAATCATCGGTGAAAAAGAAGTCGACATGTTCGTTAACGCGCTCGACGACGTGTTGACTGAATGTCGCAAATTCCCCGGCCCAATGTGGGAGCTTGGAAACAACTTTGTCCGCGCAGCACTCGGGTCACGGAAATCCGCCGAGTCACGGGCCGTTTCAGCGTAACAAGCCAAACGCTCAGATCGCCCTCACGTTCGGATAGCACGGAATTGCCGTCGATCCAGCGGTCGTAACAACTCGAGTTTGTCATTGTCGATCTTCTGATCGGGGCGTACGCTCTATGCAAGAAGGAGGAAATCATGAGCAGTGCTGTCGTTGAAGAAAAACAAAGTCCGACAAAATTGAATCAGCTCGAGCAAATCAAGAAGTTCACCAAAGTCGTGGCCGACACGGCAGACTTTGAGTCGATGAAGGAATTCAAACCGCAGGATGCAACGACGAACCCAAGTTTGGTCTATGCTGCAACCCAAAAAGAGCAGTACTCGCATCTGCTCGATGAAGTTTTAAAGGATCGCAAGAAATCGAGTTTGACCGGTCAGGCGCAAATCGAAGACATCTGCGATCATCTGCTGGTCCAGTTTGGTACGGACATTCTGGAGATTGTGCCGGGTCGCGTTTCAACCGAGACCGACGCGCGGTTATCGTACGATGTCGAAGGTTCGATCAAAAAAGCGCGACGACTGATTCAGCTTTATGAAGAACGCAAGATTCCGCGCGAACGCGTGTTGATCAAAATTGCGTCAACCTGGGAAGGATTGAACGCGGCCGAGCAACTGCAAAAAGAAGGGATCCGTTGCAATCTGACATTGATGTTTTCGCTGTCGCAAGCGGTGCGCGCGGCCGGAGCGAAAGTGCAACTGATCTCGCCGTTTGTCGGTCGGATTTACGACTGGTACAAAAAGGAGATGAAGCGCGATTTCACCGGCGCGGAAGACCCAGGCGTGCAATCAGTGACCGAGATTTACACGTACTATAAAAAATTCGACATCCCGACCGAAGTGATGGGCGCGAGTTTTCGGAACGTTGGACAGATTCTGGAACTGGCGGGATCCGATTGCCTGACGATCAGCCCCGAGCTGATGGATGAGCTTTCGAAATCCACGGAGCCAGTCGAACGCAAACTGAGTCCGGAAAAAGCAAAAGCCGCTAAGGTCGAGAAATTGGCACTCGATGAAAAGAAATTCCGCTGGATGCTGAACGATAACGCAATGGCGTACGAAAAAACGGGCGAGGGGATCCGCAAGTTCGCCGCCGACGTCGTGAGGCTGGAGAAATTCGTGGCGAGCAAGTTGTGAATCTCTTCCTCTACCTCTGTCTCTCAATCTGCTTCGACCAGATGGAGAAAGATTGAGCGGAAAAGGAAGAGTTGATGTTCAACGTCGTTTTGGTTGAGCCGGAGATTCCGCCGAATACGGGCAACATCGGTCGGCTTTGCCTCGCAACTCGATCAACTCTGCACTTGGTGAAGCCGCTGGGCTTTTCCCTCAATGACCGGCAACTAAAACGCGCAGGGCTCGATTACTGGAACGAAGTACCGCTGCAATTGTGGGATTCCTTCAACGCGCTACAGCGGGCGCAACCG
>DATFXC010000006.1:0-14216 GCA_035258625.1 Candidatus Udaeobacter sp.
AATGCGAGATCCTTGAACAACGTGCGCCCAGTCGCAGTGAGGTAATGTTGAATAGGATCGGTAAACGCGAAGAAATCGCGGCCAGCGTTCTTCAGTCCATTGCGAAGCGCGATCAATTCCTTCCAGCTATCAACTGTGACGAGCCAGCCGTAATTTAAATCACCGCGGAGTTTTTCCGTCTCGATGCCGAGGTCGACAACGTCCGAGTCGGCCCAGACAAATGGGTGAAACGGCTCGACGTCGGTGACTGTCGAACCATCTGTTTCGCGTCGATGTACACGCACCGTGCCGGTTTCGCCCAACTCAACGGCCACAATCCGGGGCGTCGGATCCGCGCCGAAGAGAAGTGTGTTTTTCTCAAATTCCATTCTCAAAGAAACTTTCTGTCATTCCGAGCGAAGTCGAGGAATCTCTTAAAACACATCCAGAGATGTCTCGACTTCGCTCGACATGACAAAGAAATGCAATCTGCGAAATCTGTGGATATAAATCCGGAATGAAGATTCGTTCGTTGTTGATTTTGTTGCTGTCGATTTGGATTGGGCCTCTCATTTTGGCGCAGCAAACGCCGCAATCGCTCGCTGACGCTGAGCTTCCCTCTTTGCTTGGGATCTACAAAGACATTCACAGTCATCCCGAATTATCGGGCCATGAAGAGCGTACCGCAGCGTTGGTCGCAAAGGAATTGAAGGCGGCGGGCTGCGAGGTCACCGAGCATTTTGGCACTTACGACGATCCGAAGTTCAAAGCCTACGGAGTGATCGGCGTCATGAAGAACGGCGATGGGCCGACTATTCTTGTACGCACGGACTTGGACGCGCTCCCGGTACAAGAAGAAACGGGCGTGCCGTACGCCAGCAAGATCACAGCGAAGAATGACGAAGGTAAGGATGTGCCTGTCATGCACGCCTGCGGACACGATGTGCACATCGCCGCATTCATCGGCACGGCACGCGGGCTCGCGAAGTTAAAAGATCAATGGCACGGCACGATTGTGTTCGTTGGGCAGCCGGCCGAAGAAACCGGAAATGGTGCGCGCGCGTTGCTCAAAGCCGGACTTTACGACCGATTCGGCAAACCGGCTTTCGCGCTTGGATTTCATGACAAGGCCGACCTGCAGGCTGGCCACATCGGAGTGACGGAAGGGTACACTTCCGCGAATGTGGATTCCCTCGATGTGACGGTGCGCGGCGTGGGCGGGCACGGAGCGTATCCGCACAGAATCAAAGATCCGATTGTGCTCTCTGCAGAGATCATCAACGCATGGCAAACGATCGTAAGCCGCGAAAATAATCCGCTCGACCCGCTCGTTGTCACCGTTGGTGCAATTCACGGCGGGACAAAGCGCAACATCATTCCGGACGAAGTGAAGATGCATTTGACGGTGCGCACGTACAAAAAAGAAGTGCGCGACAAAGCGCTGGCCGCAATTGACAGGATCGCGAAGCAGATGGCCGCCGCGGCCGGAGTTCCGCCTGAGCGCGCGCCCATTGTGACCGTGCGCAAAGATGAAGTCTGTCCTGCGATGTACAACAATCCCGAGCTAACGAAGCGGCTGGTCGCTGTCTGGAAGAGAACGTTAGGCGACGACAACGTAGAGATCGTCGACCCTACGATGGGCGGTGAAGATTTCTCTGAATACGGCCTGCCGGATCATTCAATTCCTGCGGTCAATTTTCACTTCGGCGCTGTCGACCCGGCAAAGATGGCGGAATCCAAAAAGACACGAACAGAATTGCCAAGCTTGCATTCGAGCAAATTCGCGCCCGTTCCCGAACCGACGATCCGCCTTGGAATCATCGGAATGACGAGTGCAGTGCTGGATCTCATGAAGAAGTAGGCCAAGCCTACGTAATTCGTTAAATTATTGAACCGTTGAATCGTCGAAGTACCGGTCCGATGTACCGGTGTAACGATTTAACATTCAACCACTGCGAAGCGTCACTTCACTTTGATGTGTTTCCGCAGGTACGTCGGGACATCGAGGTCTTCGCCTTCGATGATGGTTGGCTCGCTTTTTTCGAAACGACCGCGTGTCACGGGTTCGAATTGTAGGACTTCCTGCTTAGCCGGCGTCGCTGATTTTTTTGCGGACCCTTTCTCTTCCTTCCACAGGACCGATTTCTGCTGCAGCGTGCTCATCGCGGGCTCGTTACGAGTCGGTGTAACGGGTTCCGTTGAGATGCATGTGGCGATTGGCGTCGCCTCAGCCGCGACAGGTTCTTCGAACGGAACCGTTTGCTCGAAATGTTGAACTTCGACAGTCGGCTCTTTAGTTTGAACTTGAGGTTCCGGTGCTGCGGCTTGGTAACGCTCTCGAACTGGCGCTGCTGCGGACGCATTGTTCAGCGCGGGAGGCGTTTGCAGCAGAACTTCCTCTTCTGCTGAGAGCGAGCTGATGATCGTGACGCTCAATCGGTCTCCTAGCCGTGCATCCACGACTGTACCAAACAGAATTTGCGTCTGATCGCTGACGTGCCGGCCGAGTTCCTGCATGAGGATTTCGACTTCGGAGAGCGTCATGCCGGGCCCGCCAGCTATTTGTACGAGCGCGTGCGTTGCGTCTGTCAACATCCGTCCACGATCCATCAACGGATTTTTCAGCGCCTGCGTGAGCGCGTCATGCGCGCGATTGTCCGAATCGGATTCGCCGTATGCAAACAAGCAACGGCTACTACGTGTGCCCAAAGCCGCGAGCAAGTCATCGAAACCGATGCGAATGAGTCCCGGCCGCTGGATAAGGTTCACAATCGATCGCACGCTTTGGCTGATGGTCAGATCTGCTATTGCGAAGGCCTGATGAATTCCGGCCTGCGGCGCAGTCAGATCGCCCATTCGATCGTTCTCGAAACAGACCACCGCGTGAGCAAACTCGCTGAGCCGCGCCAGCGCCTCGCGCGCCTGCGCGTTACGCCGTTTGCCCTCGAATGCGAATGGAAGAGTCACAAACGCGATCACCAACGCGCCGGTTTCGCGAGCCGCTTGTGCAACGTAAGGCGCCGCACCGGAACCGGTGCCGCCACCCAATCCCGCACAAACGAAGATCACGCGCGAATCGGTTAAGGCTTCGCGAATTTCGTCCGCCGATTCCAGGGCTGCTTGATAGCCGACATCGGGGTCGCCTCCCGCGCCTAAACCACGCGACACACTACGGCCGAGTTGCACTTTGCGCGCTGCTACTGAACTCGTCAATGATTGCACATCGGTATTGATCGCGACCACATCGGCTCTCTCCAATCCGTCAAGCACGATTCGGTCGAGCGCATTCAAACCGGCGCCCCCTACGCTCACGATTTTGATCGGAATAAATTCTGCCAAACGTTCTGGAAGACTGTAGTTCTTGTTAAGCTGAATCATCTTTGCTCCTTCTCTAGCGGTCGGACGTGTCCGACCCGTCAGACTGGGGTTGTTCATCGTTTTCCGCTGAAAAGCTTTCCCAAAATTCGGCCAAACCCTCGGGGAGGCCGGTCCGTATGCATAACTTGCGCGAACTTAACCAAGCCGATCGCCGTGGAGAACTGGGGATTTTCCACCGCAGACGTTACGCCCCAGGCCGTCTGCGCGTGGGTAAGGTTGGCCGGTAATTCAAAAGTTTCTCCGGCGAGATGATCGATGCCGCTCAACAGACTGCATCCGCCCGTAATGAAGATACCGGCGCCTAAATAACCGAGATACGGTTCTTCTTCGAGTCTGCGCTTGAGCAACTCAAACGCTTCGCGCAAGCGCAGGTGAATGATTGTGTTCAGCGTTTCGCGCTCGATCTCTTTTCCCGCAAAACCGGAATCGTCCTTGAGCAAAATCATTTCGCCCGGAAGACAGTTTCCAAGGATGCAACTTCCCTCTTCGATTTTTAATTTCTCCGCGCGCGCCATTGGGATGCGCAGCCCCATGGAGATATCGTTGGTGATGTGGTCGCCGCCCACGGCAAGGCAACCGCTTTGTCTCACCGCTCCTTCGGAGTACAACACGTAGTCAGTCGTTCCGCCGCCCATATCGATCACCAGTGCGCCAAGGTCTTTTCCATGCTGGGTGAGCACGACCTGCGCTGAAGCAAGCCCGCTAAAGACCACGTCCTCCACGTCCAGCGGCAGTTCTTTGACACATCGGATCGTGTTTTGAATCCGTGTGCGTACGCCGTGGATGATATGAAAATCGGCTTCCAATTTCTGCCCGAGCATCCCGACGGGATTCAGCACGCCCTGCTGTCCATCGACTTGGTAGTGTTGAATAACGGAATGCAGAAACGCGTTTTGGGCGGGGATGCTCACCTCGCGTGCGTTAATTTTTACGTCCTCCACATCCTGCGCATCAATTTCGTCGCGGTCCTCTGGCAGCATGACGCATCCGCGATTGTTAAAGCTCTGCAAGTGTGACCCTGCGACAGCGACGTAAACACTCTTGATCATGACGTCGCTTTTCTGTTCGGCATCGACAACTGCTTCGTGCACGCATTTCATCGCCGTTTCAAAATCGACGATTTCTCCCTTGCGCACGCCGCGTGATGGCGCCTGGCCCACTCCAATAATCTTGAGCGTTCCATCGGGCCGGCTTTCCCCGACAACGACGCAGATTTTGGACGTGCCAATCTCAAGACCAACCATCAAATTATTGTTCGCCATTGTTTGATCGCTTTTTCTTTTGTTGGTTGGGAATTGCCTTGGGGGGCGTAGAACCGGCGTGCGCCTTGGGTGCTGACGGTCCAGCTTGTTGTGCGCCGGAGTCCTGGTGAACGCGCGCTTCTGGCGCATGCACCGGGATCGCTTTCATGATCCGCGGCTCCATCGCGGGCTCGATTGTGTCGTTGATCACGGCGGCCGCTGGCCTGGTAAAGGTTACCGGAATGTTTCGTTGCGCGACCAGGTTCAAAGTTTCCAGCTCTTGTTTGGTGTTATCGCAGTAATCAAGGAACACTTGCAGCCGCCGCAGTTGCTCTTCGAGATCGTTCAAACCAAACATTACGCGACTGCGATTTTTATCGGTTACCAGGAGACAATAATTTTTAGAAATATCGATTTCGCGAATCTGAAACCGCGTTTGCAAAAAGCTGCTCTCGGTAAGATGCAGTAACTCCAGCGCTGTTTTTGCTTCAGGCGATTCGACGACTTTTCCCGGTTCGAGCGATTGGCTCGAGCATCCCACTATCAGCGGCAGTCCCAGATATTCGGGCAATAACTTCTTTTGTTTCATCAAAACACCCCGCGAGCCAACCAAAAACGCTCCATCCGACGCAAATGGATCATTAATTTCCTTTTCGCTGGTGATCCAGGCGACCGGTTTTCGTTCCACAATGCGAATATCGATTTCGCTGGGTAATTTTCGCACGATCTCGACTTCATCGGCTTGGGGAAGCTGCTGTATGCGATCGCGCACGCTCGCCAGGTTCACGCTGAAGATGTTTGCGCCCTCGTGCAGATCGGCTGCCTTTAAGACCTGCTCACGCTGGAGAGTGCCGTCGGTCTGCAATTCGATTGTTTGAACGTGGTAATCTGGATTTTCAAAAAAAAGGCGTCTTACAGCTTCCCGTGCACCTGCGTAGCCGGCTGCGCACAGAATCACGAACACAGCCAACTTCCACATTACGCCCATCGCGCTGCGAATGCGGTGCTGGGTCGCTCTGCGGGAACGGATTTTCACATCGAGCAGGTGTTGCTGCCGCCGCTGCCGCACATTGGACAGTCGCCGGTTGCGCGTTCGGGATGTTCTTTGGCGAAAACTCATCGGTAGTCTTCTGTTCCCCGCGCCTGCCCGCCGTAGCCCTGGCGAAGGCGGGAAAGCGCAATGATCCGCGCGCAAAGATCGGCGTAACCGATGCCCGCCGCTGCAGCCGCCTCGGGCAGTAGGCTGGCCTCGGTCATTCCGGGAATGGTGTTGATCTCCAAAATGAACGGCTGTCCGTCTTCGGATAAGATTGCGTCCACACGCGCATACACCTGCAGACCGGCTGCGCGAAATGCACGAAGCGCCAGTTCCTGAATTTCCTTCGTTTTTCCCGCGTCGATGTTTGCCGGACAGACGTGCTCGGCTCCGCCGCCGGCCTGCGGATTGAGAAACGGATACTTGTTGTTGAAATCGTAAAAGCCGCCCTTGGGAATTATTTCGAGAATGGGCAAAGCCTGGTCACCGAGGATACCTATCGTTAATTCCCGGCCGGGCACAAATTTTTCTATCAATAATTCGCGACCGTACTTTGCCGCTTCGCTGATCGCAGAATCGATTTCGCTTTCGTTGTTCACAATGACCACGCCCACGGTTGAACCCTGTCGTGGCGGCTTGACGACGATCGGCAATGGAATCGTCGGTCGCTGTCCTGGGTGGATCACTTCCCATGGCGGTGTCGTCACCCCGTGTTCCCGAAATTTTTCTTTGGTGTGAATTTTGTCGAAAGCGGTCGCGCTCGCACTGACACCGTCGCCGGTATAAGCGATGGCGCGGCGCTCCAGAATTTTCTGAAGCTGGCCATCTTCGCCAAAGGTTCCGTGGATCGTATTGAACGCAAGATCGACATCGCTTGGTAATTCAAAGTTTTCGTTCCGCACATCGATTTCCACTACTTCGGCGCCTAGCGACCGAAGCGCTTTCGCTACACCCCGCCCGGTCGCAAGCGAAACCTCGCGCTCCGATCCTGGTCCTCCCAGGAGGACGGCAATTCTCTTTGGTAATTCCTCGCGTGCTGTCATTCCGGTTCCCCCACGATCTCCACTTCGGTCTCCAATTCGATTCCGCGCTCTTTCCGCGCGGCGCTCTTGATGTTGTCGATCAACTGAAGTATTTGCGTTGCCGTTGCGTCACCATCATTTACGATAAAATTGCCGTGGACTTGGGATACGCGGGCATTTCCGACGCGCGAGTTTTTCAGCCCCAATTCCTCCACCAATTTGCCGGCTGGAATGCTGGCGGGATTTTTGAAAATGCATCCAGCGCTTTTTGCAACGGGTTGCGTAGTGCGCCGTTTCTCCTGCGATTCGCGCAAACGGCTATCGATTGCTGCGCGCTCGGCCGGCTGGCCCCGGAATGTTGCGGAAATCGCAAAGTTTTTCTTGAGCAATGGAAATCGCCGGTAAAAAACTTCCAGTTCATCGCGACTTTTAACGTGCGAATTTCCTTCGGCATCAAGATAACGAATGCGCGTGACGCTCTCGAACGTTTGCGCACCCATCGCGCCGGCATTCATGCGCAAGCCGCCGCCGACTGCGCCCGGGATTCCCTCCATCCATTCAAGTCCACCGAGATTTGCCGCGCGCGCGGCATAAGCCACCTGCCTCAACTTTACGCCCGCGCCTGCGGTGATTTCGCACCCGTCGAGTTCGATTTTTTCGAAATCACCGCCCCACGGACGAACGACGACGCCGCGGATGCCGCCGTCGCGAACGAGAAGATTCGAACCTCGCCCGATTGCGAAGAGTGGCAGATGTTCATCCCGGCAAAAGCGAATCAGTTCCGAAAACGTCTCTTCGCTCCGCGGCTCCACCCAGAATTGCGCGGGGCCGCCAACGCGCAGCGTCGTGTGCTTCGACAGCGGTTCGTAAAGGCGGACTTCACCACCTTCGCCTACGATCGCTCTTAACTTCTCCGCGATGACGAGATCAGCGGCGAGGATTTCCAGTTGTTCGTGGATGTTGCCAGCGCCGAGACTCAAAACAAGATCGCTGGACTCTAGCATGTTTCCCACATCACGATGCACCCATTGCAAACGCGGCTGATAACTGACGCCGTGATGCCCATGCCGGATGATTTCATCGACAATCGTCCGGCCGCTGATTCCGGAGATCGGTGTTTCGCTCGCAGGATATACATCGGTGATCACGACCCGGTCGGCGTCGTGGAACGCGCTGCCAAATTCGCGACACAACGCTTTGGTCCGTGAGAAACGATGCGGCTGAAATATTGTTACCAGCCGCCGCCGGCCAATCGATTTCGCTGTGCTGAGCGTGGCGCGGATTTCCGTCGGATGATGGGCATAATCGTCCACGAGCAAAAACCGGTCGCTTGCGTATTTGATTTCAAACCGGCGGCGCGCGTGCTCGAATTTTTGAAGCGACGCTGTGATTTTATCGAATGGAAGTGAAAGCTCCGAAGCAAGCGCGATTACGCCGAGGGCATTGTGTACGTTGTGTTCGCCGGGAACATTCAGAGTCGCCTGCCCGAGTTTGTCGCCGCGGCGATAAACGAAGAAGGCCGAACCAAAATGCCGCAGCTCGACGTCGCGTCCACGGTAATCCGCCTGCTCGCAAAATCCGTACGATATCGCGTGCTTCCGCTTTGCGCATAATCGTGCGGTGTTCGGATCATCGACGTTATAGAGGACCATTCCACTGGTTTGATCGATCAGTTGCGCAAACACTTTTTCGATCGCAGCGAGATCGGCATAATAGTCGAGATGTTCTTCCTCGATGTTGAGAATGAGGGTGTGCTCAGGGTGAAAGCAGCGCAACGTGCCGTCGCTTTCGTCTCCTTCGGCAACGAAGTATTCGCCGCGCGCGTCCCAATGCGCGTTTGTTCCGAGAATTGGAATTTCAGCGCCGACATAGTGCGACGGATGCAGGCCGCCTTCGCGAAGCACGTGTGCAGTCATTGCGGACGTAGTTGTTTTGCCATGCATTCCGGCGATCACGATGCCGCGCTTGGCCTGCATGATTGCAGCGACGGCTTCCGCCCGGCGGGACAGCGGTTTTCCGGAACCCCGCGTAGCCAGGAGAATTGGATTGTCGTCTTTGATCGCGGAGGAAAAAACGACAAGCTCAGCGGCATCCGCATGCTCGGGTCGATGCTGATCATGAAAGCGCAGGCCGAGCCGTTGCAGTCGATCCGTCTCGGTCGTCGTGGCCTTGTCGGACCCGCTGACGGCGTGTCCCAGCGCAATGAGAAGCCCTGCGAGACCGCTCATACCGCTTCCCGCCACGCCGACCAGGTGAATTTGATGCTGTTCACTGGTTAAAAATCGCGGCAGGTCCGGTATCGGCTTGCAGCGGGGAAATTCTTCGCGCCCAGGATCGCCGCATGCGGCAGTTGCTTCAGACGCGAGATTCATGAGTGGTGTATTTTTCCATCGTGTTCGCCACGCGACCGGCTGCATCGCTCGGAGCGAGACGCGCGCAATTCGCCGACATTTGCTGCAGCAGCTGTCGGTTCTCCATCACTTGGCGGATTTTGCGCGCGAGCAATTCACCTGAGATCTCTGACTGCTTCAGAAGAATGGCAGCGTCAGCGTGAGCGTAGATTTCTGCGTTGCGCGTTTGGTGATCGTCCGTGGCGTAGGGAAACGGAATCAAAATGCCGGGCAACGAAAACGCGGCGAACTCAGCCAGGCTGGCGGCGCCTGCGCGAGCAACAACGAGATCGGCGGCACTGTAAACTTCTTCCATGCGATGATGAAATGCCGCGATGTAAGCAGGGACATTTTCGCGACGATAATTATCCGCAACCAGGCGTTCATCCCGCGCGCCGGAAAGATGAATGACCTGCAGCGGCACATCTTGCAAGAACGGTAGCGCTTTGATCAGCGCCTGATTAATTCCACTGGCGCCCTGGCTGCCACCCATCACGAGCAGCGTGGGAAGATCTTCTTGCAATCCGAGTTTTCGCCGTGCATCTGCGCGATCCAAAGGCACGAGCTCCGTGCGAACCGGGGTGCCCGTGATTTCAGTCCGGGTTTTTGGAAAAAAGGGCGCGCATTCCTTGAAACCGAGCATGACCGCATTCACCATTCGGGCCGTCCAGCGATTGGCTTTTCCAGGAACAGCATTCGATTCGTGAATGAAAGTAGCTATGCCGCGGATCCGCCCCGCCAACACTGGCGCAGTAGAAGTGAACCCGCCCATCCCGAGCACAGCGTGCGGCTTGAACTTGCGATAGAGGGACCGGCAAAGTGACAAGCTTTCAAAAAACCGGCGAGTGAAACCAAAGAACGCCGGAGAAAACGGCGACGGCAACCCTACTGTCGGTAATTTTTCGACCCGGAAATTTGCCCGGCCGGAAAGCGCCACCGCGTCGATGTCCTTTTCGGAAACCAACAGCATCACTTCGTGTCCGCGGTTTTGCAGAACTTCTGCCACGGCGATTCCCGGGAAAAGGTGCCCGCCGGTTCCTCCACATGCGATTACGGCGTTCATATGGCCTAATATGATTTACGGCTTCATCAAATCCGTGGCGTCACCTTGGCGTTCATTGTGGCGCGTTTTACGGGTGGCGGCTCAAGAATGCCTTGGCGATAAATGTTCAATAACAAGCCGATCCCGAACATACACGCCGTCAGGTTCGAACCTCCATAGCTGATAAAAGGCAGCGGCAATCCTTTGTTAGGCAAAAGTGAGGTGGTCACGCCGATGTTGACTGCGGCCTGCAGAGCGAGCAGCGAAACAATCCCGCAGCCGAGCAACAGTCCAAAACGGTCGCTGGCGTGCAGCGCAATCATGATGCCGCAAACAATTATCACGACAAAGAAAAAAACCACCAGGAGACTGAACCGCAGACCAAGCTCCTCGCCAATGATAGGAAAAATAAAATCGGTGTGGGCGTACGGCAGATAAAGCATCTTCTGCCGCCCATTCCCCAGCCCGAGCCCGTCCATTCCGCCGCTGCCCCAGGCAATCAACGCCTGCATCTGCTGCAGCCCGGCGTCGTCCTTGTAGTTTTGTGGATGAAGAAAAGCGGAGAGCCGCCCCATGCGCTCGGAGATTTGCGTCGCAACAATGAGCAACCCGCCCAGGCCCGCGAATGCGAGCCCCCCAAGCCATAGTGGGTTGGTGCCGGCAACAAACATGACAACAAACGCCGTTGCTCCGATCAACGCAGTCGTTCCCAGATCGACTTCACCCAAGACGAGCGCAGCGGGCACGCTAATAATCGCAAGCGGAAGAATGAATCCCGAAAACACATTGCCATCCGGCTTTTCACGTCGCGCAAACCAGGCAGCAAGAAAAAAGATCGTCGCTACCTTTGCCAGTTCCGACGGCTGAAACGCAATGGGGCCGTAGCCCACCCACCGGCGCGATCCGTTGATACGTAGGCCGACCTGTGGAATGTAGCAAAGTGCCAGAGCGGCCAGCGCTACCGCGAACCAAAGCCACCATGTTTTCTGCCAAAAGTGGTAGTTCACCAGCGCTGAAAAAATGCATGCGGCAAGTCCAATCCCAACCCAAATCGCTTGTCGTTTAATGAAAAAATAGACATCTCCATGACTGTCGCGTGCGTATGCACTCGTGCTGAAAAGCATCACGATTCCGATAACGAGCAGTCCCAAGACTGCCAAAAACAGGATGTAAGCGCTTTTACGACGCATGCTTGTGAGACGGCTTGCGGGTTGCGGTCCCGATGTTCATTTCTTGTTCTTTTTTGTGTTCGCCTTCGGGTTCGGTGCGTTCGGAATGACAAGCTTCTGCCCGATCTGCAATTTGCGGGGGTCGTCGATGTGATTGAACGCCATTAGGTCGTTGTAAGGGACTTTCAGCTTCTTTGCGATTGTGACCGGGTTATCGCCCTTCTTCACAACGTAAGTTTTTCCTGACGAGGAAAGCGTGTTCGCGTGTTCGTCCTTCGCAAAGGGATGAGAAGGTTTCGGGTCATCCTGGCGGTCGTTTTCCTTGTGCGCCGCAACATCTCGTGACTTGTCGGTATCCGCGTGCTTTGCCGTAGCCGTGTTAGCGGGCTTGTTTTCCGTTTCCGCCGAGTTCGCCGGCACGAATGAACGTTCCCGCGTCTTGAGCGCGTTGAACGCAATGATTCCCGACACGGCCACCACGTGCAAAAGCAAAACAATCAGCAACGCCCGGGACAATTTCATGTTTGGCTCCGGAATGCCTTCAAAGTCCATCCCTGCGGACGCAGCCGGCGCGCGGCGCGCGGTCGCCGCCAGAATTCTCTTTGGTTTGAAAAGCCGCGCGATTTTTATCGGTTTCATTGCGGTAGCGTTTGCACCAGCGCGCGAAATTGGTCGCCGCGATCTGCGTAACTCTTGAACATGTCGAACGACGATGTTCCCGGAGAAAAGAGTACAGCATCACCCGGCTTGGCGACGGCGTGGGCGCGTTCGACCGCGTCGGCGAGCGAACTTGCGATCGCACAGTTCACGGCGCCGTCCCACGAGCGCTTGATGCTCTGAGCCATCTCGCCGATCAAGATAGCTGATTTAACTTTGTCATTCACCAGAGATCGCAGCGGATCGAACGTAAACCCTTTGTCTTTGCCGCCAGCGATCAGCACCACCGGCTTGGTTTGTGCGGCCAACGCTTTCTCGACAGCATCCAGGTTGGTAGCCTTGGAATCGTTCACATATTCGACGCCGGCCACTTCGCGCACGAATTCGCACCGATGCGGGCGCGGCTCGTAGTCACGAAGCGCTGGCACCATCTGGGCGAACGACACGCCGCGAGCAATCCCGGCGGCGAGCGTGGCCATTAGGTTTTCGATGTTGTGCAGTCCGCGCAGCTTCGTGTCGGACAGACGCAGGACAGGTTGATTTTCGTAAACAATCGCGCCGTCAGAAAGCCGGAAATCGCCACGATCGGAATAGGCACTGAAGGTGATCCGGCGTGGTTGAATTTTCGGCAGCGCTTCCGCAGCATGGACGACTGCGACATCCTGCTCTGTTTGGTTTTCGAAAACGCGCAGCTTTGCTGCGCGGTACTCAGCGACGGAGCGATAACGATCGAGGTGGTCGGGAGCGAAGTTGAGCCACACGCTGATACATGGGTGAAAGGTGCGGATTGCCTCGAGTTGAAACGAGCTCACTTCAACTGTAAGCACATCCAGCGGCTGCTTTTCCCGCGCGACTTCGGAAAGCGGTTTGCCGATATTGCCACAAGCGATCGTTCGCTCCCCACAGGCATCCAGCATTTGAGCCAGGAGTTCAGTCGTGGTGGTTTTGCCGTTCGTACCTGTGACGGCGATGACCGGAATTTCGCAGGAGCGCCAGCCCAACTCGAGTTCACCAATGGTTTCAATTCCGCGCGAGGAAAAATTGCACGCCAATGGAGAAACGGGATCGATTCCCGGACTCAGGACGGCCCAATGGTACTCGGATGAATCCTGGTCCGCCGCAGATCCACAAACTACGCGCACACCGTGTGCGCGCAGATTGTCCACCGTGGATTTCAGCAATTTTTTTTCATCGGCGCTGTCAAGCACGGTGACCTGTGCGCCCTCCGATGCGAGGAGCAGCGCCGCGGCGCTCCCGCTAAGCCCCGCTCCCAGCACGGCAACCTTTTCATTCTTGTAGCGTCCGTTGTTCATCGCAGTTTCAGCGTCGCCAGGCCGAGCAACGCGAAAATGATCGAAAGAATCCAGAAGCGAACGATGACCGTGGTCTCTTTCCAGCCAGTCAGCTCGAAATGATGGTGAAGCGGAGACATGACGAAGAACCGCTTCCCCGTGAGTTTGAAGCTTAGCACCTGCATAATCACGGAGACGGCCTCGATTACGAAAACGCCACCCACCACAACCAAGAGCAGCTCTTGTTTACAACAGATCGCCACAACGCCGAGCATGCCGCCGATGGCCAGCGATCCGGTGTCGCCCATGAAAACTCTGGCCGGATAGCAGTTGAACCACAAAAAGCCCAACCCCGCGCCGATGAGCGCCGAGCAGACAACGGTCAGTTCCCCGGCGAAAGGATAAAACGGCACCTGCAAATATTCCGCGACCCGGAAATTACCGGCGGCGTAACAGAGCAACGCATATGCGAATGCCACGGTGATGGTGCAACCGGTCGCCAAACCATCCAGCCCGTCAGTGAGATTCACCGCGTTGGACGTGCCGACGATGACCAGCAGAAAAAACAGGAAGGTGAACCAGCTCATGTTGGCAATCACCGGCGCTTTCACGAAAGGCACGTAGAGCGCACGCGCCTGGACTTCTACCAACGGATCGGTGAGAAACAGGCCAGTGATAATTGCCGCGAGAATAATTTGGAAAAGGAGTTTAATCCGGCCGTGAATCCCTTCGGACTTCTTCTTGGTAACCTTCAGATAATCATCGGCGAACCCGAGCGTGCCAAGGTAAACCATGCTAAACAGGGCGAGCCACACAAATTTGTTGTCGAGACGCGCCCAGAGGATGCTCGACACGAAGACGGCGCCAATCACCAGCACGCCGCCCATAGTCGGTGTGCCTTGCTTCACCCCCTGCAGTTCGGCAAGTCGGTGGACTTCCGCCGCTCCTCGAATCGGTTGTTCGACTTTCAGTGCACGTAGCTTTGCGATAATGAAATTTCCAAAAATCAG
>DATFXC010000007.1:0-5798 GCA_035258625.1 Candidatus Udaeobacter sp.
CGGAAAACGTTTTCATCTCAGAAAAAGGCACGAAAAGTATGGGTGAGACGAGGGGATGTCAACCCAAGCAATGACTGATTAACTCGACATTCCTTCGTCGACTTAACAATAGCGGCAAAACAGCGCTTGGCGGCTGACACACCCGCCCTACAGTTGTGAGGCGTTTCTGTGAAACGCCGATTTCACAATGGCAACTTCACTAAACCCGAAGACCGCGATTTCGCCGCGGCGCGACGAAGATTTTCCAGAATGGTATCAGCAGGTGATTCGCGCCGCCGAATTGGCCGAACCCTCGGATGTGCGCGGTTGCATGGTGATTCGTCCATGGGGTTACGGCATCTGGGAAAACATGCAGCGGCAGCTCGACGCGTTGATTCGCGCCACCGGTCACCGTAACGCCTATTTTCCCTTGTTCATTCCATTGAGTTATTTCGCGAAAGAAGCCGAGCACGTGGAAGGCTTTGCCAAAGAGTGCGCCGTGGTTACGCATTACCGGCTCAAGATCGACAAGGATGGCGGATTGGTGCCCGACCCGGAATCGAAATTGACCGAACCACTGGTCGTTCGGCCGACGAGCGAGACCATCATCGGCGCGAGCTACGCGAAATGGGTGCAATCGTATCGTGATTTGCCGATCCTGATCAACCAGTGGTGCAACATCGTGCGCTGGGAAATGCGGCCACGATTGTTCCTGCGTACAACGGAATTTCTGTGGCAGGAAGGTCACACCGTCCACGAAACAGAAGCAGAAGCGCGAGAAGAAACCAAACGGATGCTTGGTGTGTACGAAACATTTGTGCGTGAACATTGCGCGATTCCTGTATTCGCGGGGTTAAAATCGGATAGCGAAAAATTCCCTGGAGCGGTGGAAACACTGGCGCTTGAAGCGATGGTGCAGGACCGCAAAGCAATCCAGGCGGGCACGTCGCATTTTCTTGGGCAGAATTTTGCTCGTGCAAGCGGAATTCAGTTTCAATCGCGCGAGGGCAAACAGGAATTTGGCTGGACCACGAGCTGGGGCATGACGACTCGCATGGTGGGCGCAGTGGTCATGGCGCACGGTGACGACGACGGCGTTGTTTTGCCGCCGCGCATCGCTCCGACGCATATCGTTATCCTGCCAATCACGACCAGAGAAGAGACGCGCGCGCTAGTTTTGGAAAACTGCGACAGGCTCGCTGCGCAGTTACGTGTGAAAAAATATCTCGCTGATGTTGCGATCGAGGCCGAAGTCGATCGGCGCGACGTCGGCGGCGGATTTAAGAATTGGGAATGGATTAAAAAGGGCGTCCCGCTGCGTGTCGAAATCGGGCCGCGTGATATCGAAAAAAATTCCGTGGAGGTAAGCCGTCGCGATCAACCTGTGAAAGCAAAACAGCCGATGGCAACCGAGGAATTCGTTGCGCGAGCACCGGAGATTCTGGCGTCCATGCAGAAGTCGTTATACGAGCGTGCGAAGAAATTCCGCGACGCGAATACGCGCGTGATCAATTCAAAGAAAGATTTCTACGATTTCTTCACTGCGAAAAATGCTGCCAAACCCGAGATTCACGGCGGCTTCGCACTCGCCCACTGGAACGGATCACGCGAAGTCGAAGAAAAGATTAAGAACGATCTGAAGGTCACGATCAGAGTTATTCCGCACAATGGTTCACTGGAGCCTGGGCAATGCATCTTCACCGGTGAACCGAGCGCGCGCCGCGTAGTTTGGGCGAAATCGTATTAGCGACAGGACGTCCGTGACATACGAGTTGACTGCGAAGTACTGACTGGTTTATTTCCGCCCGCCGATGCAGTTAAAGCTCTACAGCCGCGAGTGGTGCTCCTGGTGTATTGATGCGAAGGATTATCTCAGCGAGAAAGGCTATAGCTTCCAGGAGATCGACGTCGGCAGTGATCGGCAGGCTTACGAGGAGATGAAGCAGCTTTCTGCTCAAACGTACGTGCCGACCTTTGTGGCGGACGATAAAGTGTTGGCAAATTTTGATACCGAGCAGCTCCAAAAATTTCTGAACGAGCACCAGATCAATCCGTAGCCACGCTGTTTCGTGATGCTTTTCGGTCTTCTTGTTACCCTCGGCGTGGCCCTGCTCAGCGTCGGTCTCCGCACTTTTCACAATTCGTATGCGCAAAAGGCTGGCGCCCTCGGGATTCTCGTCGCCACTTTTCTTGCTGTTTATTTCGCTACCGGCAACTTGGTATGGGGCTTGATCGCCGCCCTAGGCTGGCTGTTTCTTCCGTGGCTGGAAATTCTAACGCGCATTCGTGCCCTGCGGCTTCCGAAGGAAAAACAACTTCGACCTAAGAGTCCGCCGTCTACGGACACGTTTCCCGCGCTCAGTGAAATTACCCGCGAGATCGAGGACGAAGGGTTCATTCACGTGAGCGACGCCGGGTGGGACTGGGAAGATTACAGGCAGTTTTTCCGGTTGTTCTACAGAGAAGACGATCGTGCACAGGCCGCGATCTGCCTCAATGAGCAGCTTGATTTCTCGTTTTATTACCTGCGCATTTCGTCTCGCACGAAGGAGGGGACGGTTTGGACGACGTGGAATTATCCGTTGTCCTATGGTTTAAAACTGTCTCCCGCGTTTCGGATCAATCGCCAGCGGCCCGACCGATCATTCTGGCAGCTTGATCAAAGTCATCGCGAATTTTTGCGGCGAAACAAAGTTGATCCTGCGGAGATCGAACCGCTGGATGAAGAGCAGATTCAGACGGACATCGAGAAAGATCTGCGGGACCAAATCGCGCACAACCTTCACAAAGGCGTTCTGAAGCAAACCGCCACAGGTGACGTGAAATACTCCTGGCGCGGGATGATCTACCTTTGGTGCCAGTTTCTGGTCGATCTGGTGCGGCTATAATCATCCTGAGCGGAGCGCAGCGAAGTCGAAGGATCCCGCGGCAAATCCCTCGGTTCTGTCTCGGGATGGAAAACCTGGCCTCGCGGACTTCGTCCACTGCGTTGCAGCCTCGACTTCGCTCGGAATGACGGAAAACGCACAATGTTCATTTGAACTTGCATGATCCTGCGCTTTGAAGGATCATATCCACATGCTCACCGAGAGGCAGAGGAGCGTTCTTGATTTTATTCAGCGCGAGCAACGGGAGAAAGGCGTTACCCCAAGCACGCGCGAAATCCAAAATCATTTCGGGTTCGCCAGCCAGACCTCGGTCATGCAATACATCGCGACGCTGGAGCGTAAAGGTTTTCTCAATCGGCACGCGCGCAAAGCTCGGGCCTTGATCACGCCGGCGATGAAGGTCCGGATTACCGACATTCCAATTTACGGTCAGATTCCGGCTGGCATGTCGGCGTTGACTGAGCAGAGCATCGAAGGGCACGTGTCGCTGGATAGGCGTTCGGCGAATGTGTTGAAAAATCGCGGTACATTTGCACTGCGCGTCCGGGGCGACTCAATGATCGGCGCGCACATCCTCGATGGCGACATCGTTATCCTGGAAGACACCAAAGAGGTGCACGACGGTGATATTGTGGCGGCGTTGATCGACGGTGAAACCTCATTAAAGCGGTGTGTGGTCGAGCGCGGCCGGCCATATCTGAAAGCGGAAAACCCGCGTTATCCCGATCTGGTGCCGGCTCGCGAACTCAAAATTCAAGGTGTGATGGTCTCACTGATCCGAAAACAAGAGCGCCGGAAAAGACATTGAGGCAAAGGCGGAAGGTTCAGTTATAAATGTTCACTTGAACATATTCTCCGCACGCGCCATGTTTATCTTCCATGGCTGCGAGCGCCAAAACTATCGATCTTCGGAAACTGCTGGCGGAGCGTTTTCCTCATCCTTCGTTCACGACAGCGAGTCGCTTAGTTACCGGCTTACCTTTTCTTGAGGAATCGATTGGCGGGGGATTGCCGCGTGGCGCGATCACTGAATTGATCAGCCCAGGAACGAGCGCCGGCAGCGCATCACTCATTCACGCGCTTGTCCATTGCGCGTATCGCGATAATTATTTCCTGGCGCTAATTGATGGAGGGAATTCGTTTGACCTCTGCGGGCTGAATAATGCCTCGCTGCAACACCTGCTGTGGGTCCGGTGCAGCAAAGCGTTTGAAGCCGTTAAAGCGGCTGATCTTCTTTTGCGCGATGGTAATTTCCCGCTGGTGATTGTCGATCTGGTGCTGAACGTGCCTGATGAATTGCGCAAAATTCCGCAGACGAATTGGTATCGCTTGCAACGGTTGGTCGAGGTGGTGCCCACGGCATGTCTGATTCTCACGCGATATGAAATGGTCGCCAGCGCGCAAGTAAAACTCGTTCTCGAAAATTCCTGGGACATTCGAACTTTTGAAACGCAGGACGCGCTTTCACGGCTCCGCATCGTTGTAAAACGATCGCACCTCAGATCAGTAATCAGTAGCCAGTGATCAATTAACTGATGTTCGCCACGATTTATCTGCCCAATTTCTATTTGCAGGCTGCCACTCGGCATCAGCCGGAATTGTACGACAAAGCGGTAGCGTTGATCGAAGATTACGAAAGAAAACCGGTCATCATTCAACTGAATGACCCCGCTGAAAAGGCCGGTATTGGAAAAGGGATGACCCCCAGTCAGGCTCTGGCGCGATTATTGCGGGTGGTCATCAAAGTTCGCGCACTCACGCAGGAAAAATCGATGCAGGAAATTTTGCTTTACCACGCGTTCACCCTCAGCCCTTTTGTGGAAGACACTGCACCAGGTGTTTGCACGATTCAGTTTACAGACTGCCGCGATTTGAATGCGAAGGTGTGCCGCGTTGTCGAGCAATTGGGCAAGTGCGAAATTCGCGCTCAGGCTGCGGTTGCTCCGACGCCAGATGCTAGTTTTCTCGCAGCACATATGGCTCGACCCGTGTTACAGATCGAAAATCCAAAAGAATTTCTCGCGTCTCTGCCGATAGAGACGCTCGCCTTGGCTGGGAGGTAGATTGACTACCGGCTCAACGAGTCTTTTTAGATATCCCAATTTCTTCCGTTTGCTTTACGACGAATGATTTTATCTGCGCATACTCTTTCTGAGCGCCGCTGGTGAAATCGCGTGGCCCGTATTCGAACAGCACGACGCAACAAAAAGTTAGCACGACGAACAAGCCAAACCAAAAAAGGCCACGCAGAAGCCCCATCTCAAAAGAGTAGTCGCTCGAAATCTTGGATCAACCGCTGTGAAACCCGATGCCAGTTGCAAGCTGCGAGCGCGAGGATATATGAAATCTCTCGCACCAGACGGGTAGGTACCGAAGTGGCCAAACGGGGCAGACTGTAAATCTGCTGGCTTTACGCCTTCGCTGGTTCGAATCCAGCCCTGCCCAAATCTCTCTTGGACGCCCTAGTTGCGGAAGCTAGTAGCCTCTTCGCTGGCCACCTTCGCGCCGGCCGCCGTATCCGCCGCCGTAACGTCCGCCGCCGCTGCCGGGCGGACGCTGCTCGCGCGGGCGGGCCTCATTTACAGTCATTGGCCGGCCTTCCATGGTTTGGCCATTCAGCTTCGAGATAGCATTCTGCGCTTCTTCCTCCGAACTCATCGTCACAAAGGCGAACCCACGTGATTTGCCAGTGAATCTGTCCTGCATGAGAGTCACTTCCTGCACAGCTCCAGCCTGTGAGAAAAGCTCCTGCAGTTCGTTCTCCGTGGTGCTGAAGGGGAGATTGCCTACGTATAATTTGGTTCCCATTGAGTTTATTCTAGAAAACGCAGCCAGGTAACTGTTTCCGCTTATCGGATTTCAAATCGCCATTGAATAAACTCAACTGACAATCCACCAACTTCCGGGCTTCCGTTTCCCGTTTTGCGGTCA
>DATFXC010000008.1:0-6947 GCA_035258625.1 Candidatus Udaeobacter sp.
ATCGCAACCAATGGATTGATGCCATTATGGACGGCGGCAAAGTGGAGGCGGTCGTGACGCTGGGAACAGCGGCAGCAGAGGCTTGGGGATTTTGGAAGACAACGCCTGGGGGGATGGCATCTACAGTCGCGTCTGCGGCAATCACTCACCCGACGCAACCGGAAAGCTCATCCAAGAATGACAAGACCAAGAAAGCGCTCGCGACGAAAAAGATGCTCGCCAACTGGAACAGCGGCCTTCAGACGCTATCGGCCGCGATCGCGCATCCGGACACAATCATTCCGCTGAAACTTTATGGGGAAGCATGGGCAGAGGGCGACCGGGTACCCATGCCGGAAAGAGATTTTCCTGCCGGATTGCCGGCCTGGATGCATGAGCAGGACGGCTGGGCAGCGCGCCGGGGAAGTGACGATCTTGCAAAGCGCCGAAACATCACCATCAACGTTCCGAAAGGCATTATCCCATGAGCGTTACGCGCCTTTGGTTTCCGTTGACAGGCGCGACGATCCCTTCCCGCGCTGCGGCTGTTGCCGCAGCTAGGAAGAAGGGCCCGATTGATCCGCTCTCGGGTCCTAAACTCGCGCTAGCGGGACGTGTAGTCACCATGGATGACGCGTTTTCGACCAAAAGCGATGCTGTCGTTTATATTGATAAGGGCAGCATCGTTGTCGTCCAAGACCGTGGGGAGCCTGCTCCGCCGGATTTCGCGGGCGTTCCCATTGTTGAAACCGAGGGGACGATTTTCCCCGGTCTGATCGAACTCCACAATCATCTTCGTTATAATGCGCTACCGGCATGGTCGCCCGTGCCCAAACGTTTCGACAATCGCGGACAGTGGCCCAATCATACCGACTACCGTCTGCTGGTCAGCGGCCCCATGACCGTGCTCGGACAATATAAAGACGGCCAGGATAAATATCCCCTGCTGGCGCCGCTGGTTCGCTACGTTGAATGCAAATGCCTACTCGGCGGCGTTACTACCAGTCAAGGCATCAAACTCTCCAGCAACGCTGGCCTGCAGCGATTTTACCGCGGGATTGTCCGTAACGTCGAACAGACCGATGATGTGGACTTGCCCGAAGCCCAGGCACGCATCCCAGATTTTGCGGCCAAGGATGCTGCTCACTTCCTGACCCGTCTAAAGGCGGAGGATAGTTGCTTTCTGTTGCACCTGAGCGAAGGCGTTACCGATCCTGCTAATCCGCTTTCCGAGGCGAGGAAACATTTTCTCGCGCTAGAAATCGCTAAGAACAAATGGGCGTTGAACAAGACGTTCACCGGCATCCATGCCGCCGGTCTCCTGCCGGCAGACTTCGATGTACTGGCGAGTCACGAAAGTTCCATTGTCTGGTCGCCGCTCAGCAATTTGCTTTTATACGGTGGTACCGCACGAGTTGACGCTGCCAAAAACGCCGGCGTCCCGATTGGGTTGGGCAGCGACTGGTCGCCCACCGTCAGCAAAAACCTCCTCGGCGAATTAAAAGTTGCATGGCTTTACAACCGAAAAAATCTCAACGGACTTTTCAAAGCCAGGGAAATCGTGGCCATGGCCACACGCGATGCCGCGCGCATCTTGAAATGGGACAAAGTGCTGGGCTCAATCAAAGCCGGCGCACGCGCCGACCTGCTCGTAATCGACAGCATGGCCACTGACCCTTACAAAGCGTTATTGAATTCCCGCGAAACGGATATTCGATTGGTGATGATCAATGGCGTCCCCCGCTATGGTCGGCCGGATATTATGACTAAACTTGCGCCGAGCAACGAAACCACAAACGTCGGCGGGCAATCGCGATGGCTTTTCTTGGAACAGGAGACCGCGGACCCAGATGTGGGCCAGATTTCCTTGAGCAAGGCCACCGACACCTTGCACATTGCCCTCAATGACATCGCTAAGCTAGCGAAAGAAATCGAGACGCAACCTGCGGTCCGTGCAGCACGCGTTCTCGATGCGGCGGCCACCCCGGTCTGGTCCCTGGCACTGGATGAGATTTGTTCTTGCGGCATAGAATTGGCTCCGCGTCTGCCATATGACGGTCCTAATGACTTCACTGGTCCGACGCGTGCCCCGCGTGTGCTCGCCAAGTCAGCACCACCGTTATCCACGATATTAAAACCAATCAGGCTTGATCCCTTGACTGTCGCCGACGACGCCAACTTTCTTAGCCAGATGAAACTACAACCGAATGTCCCAAAGCCGATCAGGGAAGGTCTAACCGCGCTTTACTGACTCCACGGAATCGCCGCTTCAACATGGCTGTGCAACTCTTGGCGAAGACGAATCCGCCGCTTTGACTCTTGCTCGGGAACGCGCAGCGACTTTGAATCCCAGTGAATGAGATTCATTGCTTTGATCGCGATGACATTTGTTGCGGGCGCTGCGCTTACACAATCATCGGCGGCCCTGCTGGAGTCGCCGACTCCGGCTTCAGCGAAGCCGGCAGTGGATCAACTGATTCCCTGGTTGCTGGATGAAAACCAACAACTGCGCGGCATTGCGTTCGGCGAAGTCATCTTCGATACGACCGGAAAAAAGGTGCTCCCGTTTGACGCGAACAACGCAATCGATCAGCGCGTTGCAAAAGCGATCAGCGCCGCGTGCGATGAGACCATGAGGAAATTAAATGCGCCCGACAGCGCGATCCAAAACGTCGATCGAATCAATGAAGTCAGCGGTCATTTCGAGGAGTCGTTGCGCGAGCTGCTCAACACGACTCCCGGCTTGCGCTGCGATTTCCCGCTAACGGCCGAAGGCAAGTGCAGCGTTCAAGGCTATCCCGACTTGCGCGTCACCGATGTGGAGAGCAAGCGCGTCTTTTATTTGGACCCGAAGCTTTACCTCGCCGGAAGCCGCGACAGCACTTTCCGCGCGTTTTATTTCGAGCCCAAGAAGGCGACGAACAAAGTGTGCGAGGACGCGGTGCACTTCGTTGTTGGATTTGAACACGAGGCACGCGTCAAGAATGGCGTGTGGAAATTCATGCGATGGGATCTTGTCGATCTTTCGCGGTTCACCGTCAAGCTGAAAGCCGAATTCCAGGGTAGCAATCGCGACATGTATCGGCCAGAATCAATCGTCGCCTCCAGCGCGAAGCGATAGCTCTCCTGCTCGTGCTCATAATCATACTCGTGGTCAAATTGGTTCGATTATGAGCAGGAGTAAGAGTTGCTCATAGTCGCGCCGGACGTAATGGTATGGTTCCGATGATTGCGAAATCGAAGGAAACGTTTCAGTTCGACGCAATTGACGATGTGCTAAGCGACGTCGCCAAGGGGCGCATGGTGATCGTGACCGACGATGCAGACCGCGAAAACGAAGGCGATCTGGTGATGGCGGCGGAAAAGGTAACGCCTGAAGGGGTCAATTTCATGGCGACGCACGGCCGCGGCTTGATTTGCGTCCCCATTTCCAATGAGCGAGCAGATCAACTCGGTTTGCAACGCATGGTGGCGCAAAACCGAGAAAAGCATAAGACCGATTTCACTGTCTCTGTGGACGCGGCGCGAGGCGTGACCACGGGCATAAGCGCCTATGATCGCGCCACGACCATACTGGCGATCGCCAATCCGAAATCATCGCCGGAAGATTTGAACCAGCCGGGTCACGTATTTCCACTCCGCGCGAAGGACGGCGGCGTGCTGCGGCGCGCCGGTCACACCGAGGCTGCTGTCGATCTGGCACGAATGGCGGGACTGCAGGCCGCAGGCGTGCTCTGCGAGATTTTGCACGACGACGGCACCATGGCGCGCTTGCCGGAGTTGATGGAATTCCGCGACAAACACGGCCTGCGGATTTGCACGATCCAGAGTTTGATCGCTTACCGGCGCAAGAGCGAGAAACTGGTCCAGTTGGAGCAAATCGTGAAAATGCCGACGGATTACGGTGATTTCGATTTGCATTTGTATCGCTCGAAGCTCGACGGCCAGCATCATCTCGCGCTCGTGAAAGGCAAGATCCTCAAGAACAAACCGACGCTGGTGCGCGTGCACAGCCAGTGTCTCACCGGCGACGTTTTCGCTTCGCGCCGATGTGACTGCGGAAATCAATTGCACGCGGCCCTGCGGCAAATCGAGGAGGAAGGCCAGGGCGTTTTGGTTTACATGCGACAGGAAGGCCGCGGCATCGGCCTGGCAGCAAAAATCCATGCCTATAGGCTACAGGAGGAAGGACTCGACACGGTCGAGGCGAACGCCAAACTCGGCTATCCGAGTGACCTGCGCGATTACGGACTCGGCGCGCAGATCCTTTTTGATTTGGGCGTGCGACAATTCCGGTTCCTTACGAATAATCCGAAAAAAGTTGTCGGCCTCGAGGGGTACGGTTTGGAAATGATCGAGCAAGTGCCGATCCGCACCGACGCCAATCCGCACAACAAAAAATATCTCGAAACAAAAAGGACGAAGCTAGGGCACTTGCTTTAGACATTCGCGAATGACGAAATCCGAATGACGAATGACGAAGGAATCGCCATCTCGTCCGCCAATCGCCAAAGGCAAACGTACGTTCCACATCGTTGCGAGCCGGTTTAATACGCAATACGTGGATGGCCTTATTGATCACGCGACCCGAGAGCTGCGTGCACTGGCGCCAGACGCGACGATTTCTCTCCAGCGCGTCCCGGGTTCGTTCGAGATTCCCGTGGTCGCGCGAGAACTTGCGACCAAAAATAAGTCCGACGCCATCATTGCGTGCGGAGTGATCCTGCAGGGCGAAACCAATCACGCGCAAAATCTGAGTCGCTCTGTTACCGACGCGCTCCAGCGCATCGTCATCGAAAACGGCGTGCCGATCATCAATGTAGTTCTCAGTTTTGACAGCGAAAATCAGGCGCGCGCGCGTTGCCTCGAGGACAAAATTAATCGCGGGACCGAAGCCGCACGCGCAGCGGTGGAAATCGCCAACGTTTTGTCGGACCTTCGTAAAGGGTGAGCTATGGGTAAACGTCGGCGAGCGCGGGAAGCTGCGGTTCAATATCATTTCTGGCGTGACCTCCAGAGGGGCGAAGCCCCGGAGAAGATCGACGATTTTTGGGAATTTTGCCCCGCGCCACCACGAGTGCGCGAATTCGCCAAGCCACTGATTGAAGGCATGGTGGCGCATCTGCCAGAGATCGATGAGCGCATCCGCCGGTACTGCGAGAACTACGAATTTCGCCGAATTTCAGCGGTCGATCGCAATGTTCTCCGGCTGGCGATTTATGAGATGCTTTATCGTGACGACATCCCGCCTGTCGTCTCGATTAACGAGGCTATCGAGCTGGCAAAAATGTACGGCGGCGCGGAGTCGGGCCGCTTTGTGAATGGTATTCTCGATCGTATCCGGAAAGATTTGGACAGACCAGCGCGCGAGGCGGTCCGACGAGAATCGTAATTCGCCAGATCGTCACATCGATTCACGAATCGCGATTCACGATTCACAGTTTTCAGACATGAATTTTCTCCAATCACTGGCCAAACAATTTGCCGGCAAACCGATTGACTGGGATGAGCTGGAAGAAGCACTCATCCGAGCCGATCTCGGCGTGCCGATGACAATCCGCATCATCAAAACGCTTCAGGAACGCGAGGCGTGGGCTTTGCTGGGAATTGGCGACGTAATCAAAGCAATGCGCGAAGAGATCGCACGCATTTTGCCGCGCGATCCGGCGCCAATTCGTCGAGCAGCCGGCAAACCGACCGTGATTTTGATTGTCGGCGTGAACGGGACCGGCAAAACAACATCGACAGCAAAACTCGCGCGTTGTTTGCAAGGTAGGGGCGGTTCACCTGAACCGCCTCTGGGCGATTGCGGTCCCGTAACGGGTGCGAAGCAACGGCCGGGTTTTCCATCGCCCCTACCTCACGCCTCAGTTATGTTGGCCGCGGCAGACACGTTTCGCGCAGCGGCTATCGAGCAACTCGAGATCTGGGCAAAAAGACTCGGCGTTGAAATCGTTCGCGGCCAGCACGGCGCAGATCCCGCGGCGCTTTGTTACGAAGCGTATCAGGCAGCAGCGAAGCAGAAGATTGATTTTTTGCTTTGCGACACAGCCGGCCGCCAACACACGAAAGCAAATCTGATGGCCGAGCTGCAAAAGATAAAACGCACTCTGAACAAACTCGATGCGGACACACCGCAAGAGAAGTTGCTCGTCGTCGATGCTGCGACCGGGGGTAACGCGCTAAGTCAGGCGCGCGAGTTTCACAACGCGCTTGGACTCACTGGTCTGATCGTGACAAAACTCGACGGCAGCGGCAAAGGCGGCGTTGTGGTAGCGATCCAGGATGAGCTTGGAATTCCCACGCGCTTCGTCGGCATCGGCGAAAAGCTCGACGATTTCGCGCCGTTCGATAGGAAGACGTACCTCGAGAACTTGTTGTGATCGTAGAACCGTCGGTCGTCCTGAGCGAAGTCGAAGGATCCCGGTGAATTACCTCCAATTTTTGCCACGGGATTTCTCGACGACGCTCGAAATGACGGAGCAGGTTGGCGTAATGTTCAAACGACTTCTGTCGCCGCCTGAGCAAAGTCGCGCCGCAAAAACCGTCGAGATTTATGGTTGGATCATTTTTGCCGAAGGCGGGTTGCTTCTGCTCTTTCACGATTTCATGGCGAATCTTATGCATTTCGGCCCGCTGACTTCGCAAGCTTCTGGATTTTTGCGTTTGATCGGCATGCTGGTTTCAGGGTTTGGCATGCTCTATCTCCTGAGTGGACGTCTCAATGCGGAGGGATTTGTATTTGCCACATTGATCGATCGGCCGTTCGTCGCACCGACAATGGCCACACTATGGTATTTTGGGGCGTTGCCGGTCCCCTCGCGCTTTTATTTGCCATCGAGGACTCGGCAAGCTGGCTATGGACTTTGTTGACATGGTGTGCTGAGCGGCGACGCAGTTGACCCAAGCGAAGTCGAAAGGTAACTCCACCGGATTCCTCGACTTCGCTCGGAATGACGGAATAGTTC
>DATFXC010000009.1:0-6650 GCA_035258625.1 Candidatus Udaeobacter sp.
GTGAAAAGTCGCTGCGGACGAATGAAGCAGGGCTGACCGATTTGGCCGCGTTCGCAATCGCTGCTGTCGAGCGGAACGGCGAAAGCATCCCAGTGCGAGCGGGTCGTGATCTGGCAAAGAATTAAATCGGCGCCTGGAAGATCAGCAATGACCAGAGCGGGACGCCCTTTTCCGCTATCTTTTCGCGGAAACGGAATGACGACAATTTCGCCGGCTACAGGTTTGACCATGCTGCCTCCTCCTCTGGTGAATTCCAATCGCGACCGAGAACAGATTCGCTCAACTCCGCGCCATTGAATCCAATACTCTCATCCGACTCACTTGAATTATCCGGCTTCATTTCTTTGGCAGCTCAAAGTATAGCGGCGTGGACTGTCGTCCAGCACTGCTTTGTCAATCTCGACCTGATAAAGCACTTGCGCGATGCGCGCGAAATCTTGATGTGGCTCCTCTACCAGCTCAGCGCTTTAGCCGAAGAAGCCGTGCAGTCCGACATAAGCAGCTCATGACCGCCACCACGATTGACAGCTTTTTCTTGCGGCTAATTTCTGCACGCTCAGCGGCGGATACGACAATGTCCGGCGGAAACAGTGCCTCGAGCGCTTGGTGATACAATGCCGATCGTCCACTGACATTTCGCCGGCGTTATTAAATTCGTTGCCGTTGATGATGATCTTGGCGTTCAGTTTAGCCGCGAGCCGCGCCCCGGAATGAAGTGGCGCCATGTCGTCCACAACGCGATCAAATGCAACTCTGACGTCTACCGGCATCTCGTCGGCGTTCGCGTACTCGCGGCCCTTAAATCGGATGTTCGTTTTGGTCCTCGCGCTCAGCGAGAAGGATCAGTAGTGAGCGCTATTTTTTGCGAAACTCAAGTGCGCCGTCTTTGGCATCCACGTGTACGGTCTGACCTTCGCGGACTTTCCCTTCGAGAATGTCGATGCTGAGCGGATCCAGAATTTCTCTTTGAATCGCCCGCCGCAAGGGACGCGCGCCATAAACGGGATTGTAACCTTCGCGCGCGAGCAGTGCCTTGGCCGAATCAGACAGCTTGAGAGTGATCTTTTGTTGCTCCAGTCGTTTCGACAAGCGGCCAAGCTGGATCTCGACGATTTTCTTTAGCTGCTCTTCATTGAGCCGGTCGAAAATGATGATCTCATCGACGCGATTCAAAAACTCAGGTCGAAAATGCGCGCGCAATGCATCCATCACCAAGCGCCGACGCGCTTCTGCCGACTCTTCCTCCGTGATGTACTGCGAGCCGATGTTCGAGGTCATGATTACGACGGTATTTTTGAAATCGACGGTCCTCCCCTGCCCATCCGTGATCCGGCCATCGTCGAGCACTTGCAGCAGCACGTTAAACACGTCTGGATGCGCTTTTTCGATCTCATCGAACAGCACGACCGAGTACGGCTTGCGGCGAACTGCTTCGGAAAGCTGACCGCCTTCCTCGTAGCCGACATAGCCCGGCGGGGCGCCGATCAAGCGCGCGACCGTGTGTTTCTCCATATATTCGCTCATGTCGATGCGGATCATGGCGTTCTCGTCATCGAACAAAAATTCCGCCAGCGCCCGGGCCAACTCCGTTTTGCCAACGCCCGTCGGTCCGAGAAAAATGAATGAGCCCAGCGGCCGGTTCGGGTCCTGCAAGCCTGCTCGGGCGCGCCGCACGGCGTTGGACACGGCTTTGATCGCTTCGTCCTGGCCGACCACGCGCAAATGCAAATGCTCCTCGAGCTTTACGAGCTTCTCGCGCTCGCCCTCCTGCAAACGCGAAACCGGAATACCGGTCCAGCTTGACACAACCTCCGCGATGTCTTCCTCGGTCACTTCTTCGCGGAGCAAACGTTTCTTAGTCTTGCCCGATTTCGCAGTGAGCTCCGCCAATTTCTTTTCCAGATCAGGGATGCGGCCGTATTGAATCTCGCTGGCTTTGCCCAATTCACCGCGACGCTGCGCGCGTTCTAATTCAGTCCGTAACCGATCGATCTCTTCCTTTACTTTTCGTTGCTCGTCGATGACCGCTTTCTCTTCTTGCCACTCCGCTTTCAGCGCATTCGATCTTTCCTTTAGCTCAGCCAATTCCCTCTCGAGCTTCTTCAAACGCTCCTTGCTAGCGGGATCTTTTTCTTTCTTGAGCGCCTGGCGCTCCATTTCATGCTGCATGATCTGGCGCTCGATGACGTCGATCTCTGTCGGCATCGAATCGAGCTCGATCTTCAAACGCGACGCGGCTTCATCGACCAAATCGATGGCCTTGTCCGGCAGAAAGCGATCGGTGATGTAGCGATGCGACAACACTGCTGCAGCAACCAGCGCGCCATCGGTGATGCGCACGCCGTGGTGCACTTCGTAGCGCTCCTTTAGTCCGCGCAGGATCGCGATCGTGTCTTCGACGCTTGGTTCGTCAACGAGCACCGGCTGAAAACGCCGTTCCAACGCCGCGTCCTTCTCGATGTATTTGCGATACTCATCGATTGTGGTCGCCCCGGTGGTGCGCAATTCGCCACGGGCCAGCATTGGCTTGAGCATATTCGAAGCATCGACCGAGCCTTCTGCTGCGCCCGCACCTACGATCGTGTGCAATTCATCGATGAACAGAATGATTTGACCCTGCGCATCGGTCACTTCTTTCAAGAACGCTTTGAGCCGGTCCTCGAATTCGCCGCGGTACTTCGCACCTGCGACCATCGCACCGATGTCCATGGCAATGATTCGCTTGTTTTTCAGTGAGTCGGGCACATCGCCGCTGATGATGCGCCGTGCGAGGCCTTCCACGATCGCCGTTTTGCCAACGCCCGGATCGCCGATGAGCACCGGATTATTCTTCGTCCGGCGTGATAACACCTGCATGACGCGACGAATTTCGTTGTCACGTCCGATGACCGGATCGATCTTCCCGCGCCGCGCCAGTTCCGTGAGATCGCGCCCGTATTTTTCCAGCGCCTGAAATTTGCCCTCGGGATTTTGATCCGTCACTCGCTGCGAGCCGCGCACCTGCTGAAGTCCCTGCATGAGCTTGTCCCGCGTGACGCCGAGATCTTTCAGCAATTTTGCCGCAGGAATCCCGCTTTGCGGGACGCCAGCCAGCGCGAGCAGATAATGCTCGGCACTCGTGAACTCGTCCTTGAGCTTGGACATCTCCTTTTCGGCATTGTCCAGGACGGTGCGGAGCTCGTTGGAGATCCGCAGATCGGCTGCGGTTCCGTGAATCTTCGGGCGACGCTCCAACTCCGTACGCAGCCGCTCCTGCAACTGATCTACATTCGCTCCAATCTTCTCAAGGAGCGGGCGCGCTATGCCCTCGCTCTGCTCCAGAAGAGTGGAAAGAAAATGCTCGTTCGTGATTTCCGGATGATTGCTCTGCGAAGCGAGGTCCTGCGCTGCTTGCAGCGCTTCCTGCATTTTCTGCGTGTATCTATCGATGCGCATGGTTCAAAATAACAAACGGGATTCGCTCGGCAATTACGCTTAAGCAAACGAATGCAGCGAACTCTCTCTGAGCATTGAGCTTCACCTCTAACGCAGACTAAGGCGTTTGACACAGACGCCTCTACAACGATGAGTGATTGCGATGAATGCGGAGGAAAAATGGGTTGGATCGAAATCACTGGCACTTTTGCGCCAGGGACCGTTTCGCCGATACATCATCGGTTCGCTCATTTCCGACAGTGGCACGTGGATGCAAATGATGGCGCAGAGCTGGGTGATGAGCGCGCTGACGAGCAAGGCGATTCTGCTTGGGTTGGTGAACTTCGCTGCGGGCCTGCCAGCATTGATACTCGCTCCCGTCGCTGGTTCGCTTGCCGACCGGCTGGATAAACGCAAGATCCTTGTGGCCACCCAAATCGCGCAAATCATCTTTGCTGTTGCGTTAGGGGTTTTGGTGATGAGCGGGCGAATTCACGTCTGGCACATTTTGTTTTTTGCGCTGCTCCTGGGAATTGCTTTCTCCTACGAGATGCCGGCTATCTCTGCGCTCGTGCCAGAGTTGGTGAAGCGCGATCAGATCGCAGCAGCGATCGCCCTCGACCGATCAGTGTTTCATGGCTCACGCTTGATCGGGCCTTCGCTGGCTGGTTTCTTTGTCGGCTGGTGGGGCGCGGCGTCGGCATTTTTCACAAACGCGCTCTCATTTGTCGCTCTGATCGTTGCACTCATTTCGCTGCCGAGACGGCCGATTGGCACACCAGAGGAAGAGAAACAACGCCGCAGCGGGATTCTGGAAGGGTTTCGGTATGTCCGGTCCAATCGGATCATTGTTTGCCTCATCACGCTGATTGCGCTCAACACGATCTTCGTTTTCCCGGCTATCTCAGTGATGCTTCCGCTTTACGTGCGCAACATTCTTCATCTTGGCGCGAAAAGCATGGGAGGATTGATGGCCATATCCGGCAGCGGCGCGTTCCTTGGCTCGATTGGCCTGCTCAGCGTTGCGCGCGAGCATCGCTTGAAATTCATGAGTGGTAACGTGCTGGCCATTGCGGTGGGAGTGTTTCTCATGTCGATCTCACAAAGCTTTTTGCTTACGGCCTGCGCCATGGGCGCCATTGCGATCGCGCTCTCGATGAACTTCGGTCTGGCGAACACAATCGTACAAGAACAGGCGCCGGCGCATTTGCGCGGTCGCGTGTCGGCGGTTGTGGGCATGAGCTTTTTCGGCTTAATGCCCGTAGCCGGTCTCATCGCGCCCGGTTTCGCCGACCTCATCGGAATGCGAACCACGCTGACGATTGCGTCGGTGATCTACGGAATTGCCAGTATTTCAGTTTTAAGCGTCGCCGGACACCAGGTTTGCGATCGGCCGGTCTCGCCTGCGCCGGCACCTGAGATTGAGCCGGTCTGCTGAGAGGAAATGGCGTCCGCCGCGACGAACGCCCTATAGTCCAATCCGATGATTTCGTTTTCCACTTGCTGGAACTCCGGGCGGCACACCGCCGGAGACGAAATGCTGCGCGAAATCAAGACAGAATTCGGGTTTGACTTGATCGAATTGGGGCACGGTATCCGTCTTTCGCTAATGCCCGGAATTCAGAAAATGTTCGACTCGGGTGAAGTCCGCATCAGCAGTTTGCATAATTTTTGTCCGTTGCCCGTCGAAGTGATGGTGGCTTCGCCGGATTGTTACGAATTTTCTGCTGTCGCCCATGAGGAACGCGAGCGTGCCGTGAGACAAACGTTTCAGACAATTGATTTTGCCGAGCGATTGGGCGCGCCCTTCGTTGTCATGCATTTGGGTCAAGTGAACATGCGGCGAATTACCGATCAGTTGATCCAGATGACAAAAGCGGGGAAGCACCTGTCACGCCGATATGTACGAGCGAAGTTGAAAGCGGTGGAAACCCGCGAGCGGCTCGCGCCGGCTCATTTGCAGCGGGTGAGAGATTGCCTGCGTCGGATCATTGATCACGCAGATTCGAAGAAGGTCCGGATCGCTTTGGAAAGCCGGCGCGGTTACGAAGAAATTCCAAGCGAACGCGAGTTGCCGGCGTTGCTGGAGGAATTGAATTCGGGGCAGGTCGGATACTGGCACGACTTCGGTCACTCACAGATCAAAGAGAATCTCGGTTTCATCGATCACGCCGAATGGTTAGGCGCGGTCGGTGCGCGCGCGTTTGGCTGCCACGTGCAGGACTGCGTTTGGCCGGCCAGGGATCATGAACCGCCTTTTACCGGAGGGATAGATTTCGAGAAACTTGTTCCGCTTCTTCCCACAAATTGCTTATTTGTCTGGGAGATGAGCCCGAACAAAGCGGCGGATGCGATTCGCCAGTCGGTTCGAATCTGGAAGGAACGCTTTGGCGAATGAAGAAAGTTCTGGTCACGATTTTCCAGCTTAGCGTCACGATCGGGGTACTTTATTGGGTTTATCACGATCCGGCCAGGCGCGCCCAGATGGTGGAGGCGCTCCGGAACGCAGAGTATCGCTGGGTTCTGATGGGCGTGCTGGCCTATGTCGTCGTGGAAGCAGCGGCTGCATTTCGATGGCACGTTTTGCTGAAAGTCCAAAAGATTTACCTCAGTGTTCCACGCCTCACTGGTCTGTTTTTTATTGGGTTGTTTTACAACCAATTTCTCCCCGGCGGCACCGGCGGCGACATCATCAAAAGCTATTACCTGCTGAAGGAAACGCCGGACAAGAAAGCAGGCGCGCTGCTGGCGGTAGTGTTCGACCGATTCATCGGACTCGTTGCGTTGGTCGCTATCACCGCCACACTGATCGCGCTGCGATATGATTTCCTTTCGCAGAAAACGGAGACCCGAAATTTACTATGGCTTTTGCTAATGCTTTTGGGCGCGTCCATTGCTTTCCTGGTTGCCACGTTCGTCATTAGTGGATTCAAGCTGTTCCATTTTTTGCCAGCACATTTCCCTGGCCGCGACAAATTGATTGAGATTTTCGCGGCGTACCATCTCTACGCGCATCATTGGAGGGCAACCCTCGTGGCGTTTGGGGCCTCTGTCGTAGCGCACCTGGCAACTTTTAGCACTTTCCTGTTTGCCGCGTATGCGCTGGGCGTGCGGGTGCCGCTGGTTGATTTTTTTGCCATCATGCCCGTTGAACGAACGATCTCCGCTCTGCCGATCAGTTTCGCTGGAATTGGGCTCCGCGAAAAAGTTTTGCAGATCATGCTCAACGGCCTCTG
>DATFXC010000010.1:0-7131 GCA_035258625.1 Candidatus Udaeobacter sp.
TTTTGCATCCAGCAGAATGTTTCCCGGTTTGATGTCGCGATGAAGAATGCCGTGTGCGTGCGCGTAATGCACAGTGCGCGCCACCTTTGCCATCAATTCTGCCGCCTGACGGATCGACATCGGCGTGCGCCTGACTACTTCGTCAAGCTGGCCGCCCTCGACAAATCTCATGCTGAAGTAGCATGAGCCTTCGCGTTCGCCTACCTCATAGATAGGTACGATCCTTGGATGATCGAGCTTGGCGGCGGCTTCGGCTTCCCGCCGAAAGCGCTTTAGGTGAGCTTCGCTCGCCCACTGACCAAGACTAATCACTTTTAAGGCGACTGTTCGATTGAGACTTCTTTGCCGCGCTCGAAATACCACGCCCTGACCCCCGCGACCGACTTCTTCTATCAATTGGTAATCGTCCAGCTCTCCTAGAATCTTCGCCCAGTGCTCGCCCCTTGCAGCCGTAGGTGCTGGTTTATCCAGTTGGCCCGGTTCATTGACCCCGACTACAGGTTCGCCCGCGAGCGCACCAAACGCCGTTTCGAGAAGGCATCCTGGGCAGGCTCCTTCTGGTGCGTCGGCGGGGATTTCCGCGCCGCACTTTGGGCAGACTCTGAATGCGCTGATCATTGTTCGGAGAGTCGTCGTGCACTCCCCCTTCTTTGTTGCGTAAAATCCTACCAGAGGTTACGCCCAGACCACAGCGATTGGAATGGTCTGATTTCGATGATTGTCACGACTTGCGTTTTGCGTTTTGTTCGAAATGACGGTAAACGTTCAGGCGAACATGATCCACCCGGAGGACGGTCAATCGCAATTACAGCGAGTTAAGTCTAAACCAAATAGGCCCAGCCCAAGGGCCATGGTGATAGGATAACGCGCATGCCACGCGCAATTTCCAAAGATACCTGGGCCCAAATCAAGATCGCACGCGCTGCTGGCGCCTCCTACAGCGAACTGGCCGAACGCACCGGCATCAGTAAAGGTACCATCCTAGCCCACGCGCATCGCCACGGCTGGACAAAAGATTTCGCTCTTGCGCGCCCCAAAGGAGACGCACCGCCAGCTCCGAACGTGACCGACGCCATCACCGCGATATTGCACGAACGCGGTCAACAAACCCGAATGCACTTGAGTGAGTTTCTCGTTAAAGCCGCAAGACGCCTAGCCGAACGCGGCGAGGACGTCTCAATCGATTCCATCGAAGCGGTTAAAGCGTTTGAACAAATCCGCGCTTCACTTTTCCCCAGCCCGACTATGATCGATCACCGCAGCCTGAGCGTGAGTGTCTCCGGCGGACTCAGCGAGGATGCGCTGCAGCGCATTGAAACCATGACCAAGCTCATGTGACATGAATCCACGACCACCGTTTGTAGCCAAAGATTTTGCGGGTCACTGCAAAATCTTTCCCGAACGGGACGTGATGTTGCTCCCCTTTCAGAAGCGATGGGTAACAGATAACTCCCGGCTGAAAATCTGCGTCAAAGCGCGCCAGATCGGTCTCTCCTGGTGCACCGCTTTTCGTATTGTCCGCGAGAAGCTACGCAAAGGCGCGAGGCTGGACGCATGGATCTCCAGTCGCGATGAAATCGCCGCGATGCTTTTTGTTGCGGACGCAAAACGCTTTGCGGACGTTCTTAACGTCGCAGCCTCGGACATGGGCCAGAACGTCATCGACGACGACGGACACACGGCCTTTACTCTCCGCTTTTCTAACGGTCTCCGTATTCACAGCATGTCGTCGAACCCCGATGCCCAGGCGGGAAAGCGCGGCGATAGAGTCCTCGACGAATTCGCACTGCATAACGATCCGAAAAAACTCTATGAAATCGCATATCCCGGCATCGTCTGGGGCGGTTCACTGGAAATTTTTTCGTCGCACCGCGGAAGCGCGAATTACTTCAATGAGCTTCTGCGGGAGATAACTGAACGCGGGAATCCGAAAGGCTTTTCACTGCATAAAGTTACTTTGGAAGTCGCACTCAGCGAAGGGCTCCTTTTTAAACTGCAACAAAAGCTGCCGGAGAACGACGAGCGACTCGCGATGGATGAAACCGATTATTTTAATTTCATCCGCGCCGGCTGCGCAGACGAAGAAAGTTTTCTCCAGGAATTCATGTGCGAGCCCGCCGATGATAACACGGCCTTCCTGCCATTCGACTTAATCGCCGGATGCGAATACAAGGAAGGCGAACCGTGGCAGACTGATCTTCTCAACTGCATCAACCCGCTCTTTATCGGCGTGGACATTGGCCGGGAACACGATCTCACGGTCATCTGGCTGATCGAACAGGTTAACGACATCCGTTTCACGCGGCGCGTTATCGAGCTGAGCAAGCAAACTTTTGAAGCCCAGGAACACGCCCTGTACGACCTTTTGAAACTGCCCGCGGTTCGACGCTGCTGCATCGACCAATCCGGCTTGGGACGGCAATTTGCCGAACGCGCAGCGAAGACGTTTGGCGGATACAAAGTTGAAGGCGTCTCGTTTACAACATCGATTAAAGAGGAACTAGCCTACCCGACGCGCGCCGCTTTTGAAGATCGCACGATCAAGGTTCCCTTCTCCAATGCCGTGCGCGCGGACCTCCGGGGAGTTCGCAGGGAAGTCACCGGCTCCGGACATATTCGGTTTGCCGGGGAACGGAACCGATACTGTCATTGTGACAGGTTTTGGGCCTTGTCTCTGGCGTTGCACGCAGCCAAGAAACCCGCAACCGGCGCAATCAGTGATCCCAAGGTCGTCCGCTACGGTTCGAACCCGGGCAATACCCTGCTGGCTCCAAGACGCGTATTCACTCCCCGAACACTTCAACGAACGCCACACCTGGGCTACTTCGAAACATAATCGATTGCAGCGATTGCATGTCATTCCGAAGAGGTGTGTTGGCGGGCGCCGTGCCGCCTCATACACCACCGGCAAGACAACCCGTGGCGGGTCCGGCTTACCAGAGGGCCAAATGTTTGCGATCTGGCAACTCTCAAAGGTCCTGCGTTGCAATCGCCAGCACATCGTTGACCTGGTAGAGCAAGGCGAGCTTGTCGCCTTTGATCTACGCGGTGCAAACAGCAGCCGCTCTTGCGTTCGAGTCCCGAGAGCTTCGGTGATCGCTTTTCTGGAAGCACGACAGAACGTGAGCGAATCCTGACTTTATATTCCTGCCATTGTCTGACGTTATGTTCAAAGGCTCGTAGTCGCGTTTTGATCAGGTTTTTGAGCCCCGAATAGCCATCTGTAACCTGAAAACACGATAGCGGGCAACGTAGGCGCGGCGCTGGCTATTCTACTCGCAGCAAAACAGCCTGATTGGCGTTTTATGTTCACGCGAACATTCGCCCCTGTTTGAAGGCAAACGTGCAAAGTTGACGAAACTCACCCTTCCGGGGTTCTTCGCATAGAGGATCACTATGCCGACAATGGATGCAATCGCTTGCGCCCCGGAGCGGGAAAAGGTGCTCGGTCGAAATTGCAATTGATTGCATAGGCGATCCTAGCGCATTTGGTTCTACAATCCCCTGTCCTCGGCGTTGACGATTGGTGACGTTCTCAACGTCTTTGTGTGTCTTTCGTGTTCGCCAATAGTCGTTGTTATACCTAGCTAAGCACTTGTTAGCTAGGGCAATTTTTAGATTATGAGTCCCCTGCTCTAACCGCTGAGCTACAGGCCCGATATCGTAGTGAAATTTGAATAGTTCAGAACCCCTTCGGGTTCCATTTTCACGGTGATATCCTACGGTCGACTTTAAGGAAACGCGAGAGGAGGGCGTGAGCAAGTGCTCAAAAGCAGCGCCTTCACTCAGCGGGTTGCTATGGCTCGCGCCTTCACGAAAGCGCGCACCGAGCGTTCGATCTGTTTTGGCGTCGTCGCCCAATCGCAAACACTGATTCGGATGACCGCTCTTCCACGCCAGGTTGAGCCGCCACACCAGCATTCACCGGAACTCTGGATGTTCTGTAGCGTCGCCCTCGTGAGGCCATCGTCATCACATGAGGCGAGCACCTGATTAAAAACAACATCGTTGTGGATCTGAAACCCTTGCTCTGATAGAAGCCGGGCAAAGCTCCGCGCGTTTTCGCAAAGCTGTTCGATCAAATGCCGGACTCCATCCCGACCTAAGGTTTTGAGAACGGCCCAGAGTTCAATCACACGCGCCCGAGCGGACATCGAAGGCCGAAAGTTCATGCTGTCACGATGTTCGCTCCACTGAAAATAGGAAGCCGAAGCCTTGAAGGCACTCATCAATGCTTCGCGATGCCGGCAAAGAATGATACCGCTGTCGTACGGAACATTGAGGGTCTTGTGTGCGTCGAGCGACCAGGAGTCTGCCAGTTCAATGCCCTCGCAAATTTCGTGCATCGATGGCAGCACGCGCGCCCAAAGGCCGAATGCGCCGTCGACATGAACCCACGAATCCGAAGCGTGAGCGTGTTCGCAAATTTGGCCGATGGGATCGATCGCTCCGGAATTTACGTTGCCGGCCTGGGTGACGACTAACGCCGCTTCGTCCAGTTTCGGCATTTGATCAGCTCGCATGCGTCCCTGATCGTCCACGGGAACAAGCTCGACGTTTTCGGATCCGAGTCCGAGCATCGAAATCGATTTGTGGACCGCCGCATGCGCTTCGGCGCTGGCGACAACACGAATCTTCGGCGCACCATAAAGACCCTTGCGGGCAACGTCCCAGCCGCGTCGACGAAGCAAGTCGTTACGCCCGGCACACAGGCCTGAGAAATGGCAATCGTTGTTCCCGATACAAAACCGGCTGCGGTTTCTTCGGGGAAACCAAGCAACGAGATGATCCAACGTTCGCAAATCTCTTCGAGACGCGAATTGATCGGCGACATGACGTAATGCGCAGTGTTCTGGTCCCAACCATCGGCTATCCACCTGGCGGCGAGCCCGACTGGAAGAATTCCGCCGTTCACGAAACCGAAGTATCGGCCGCCTGTTTGGGTGACGACAGCGGGCGCGCCGATTTCCTGAAGCTGGTCGAGAACCAGGAATGGGTCGCTCGGACTTTCAGGGAGCGGTTCGACCAGGGCATCCATCGCTCGCACCGATTTTTCGCTGGGAAAAACCGGACGTTCTTCAAGACTGTCGATGTACTGCCCGACCAACTGTCGCGCCTTATCCAGCAACACCGCAAGCTGTTCAGGATCTGCGACTGGACTCGCGGACGATTGTTCTTTACGCATCACAACAGCGGGCCACGTAATATCAAGAGGGCTTGAAGCCTTTTGCGACGATGAGAGTACCTGGTGTCGACTTCAGTCGCAGAGGGAGGATTTCTTGGTATTCCGGCGAGCCATACCACGCCTCGAACGCTGTCATTGATGGGAATTCGAGAATGACGGTGCGCGGGTGGTCAATCGTGCCCTCTACCACCTCCGGTTCTTCATCGAAGGCGACGACTCGCCCCTGATGAGACTCGATCGTGAGCATAACCTTTGCTACATATTGATCGAGCAATTCGCGATTCTCGATTTTGCCTTGTGCGATGACATAAACCGACATTCGATTATCCTCCGTGTGCATTTGCGTTGTTCTTCACAGCTCAACGAGACCCAGCTGAGCCACCGCTGGCCCCACCGCGGCGGGTGAAGTCCGGCGATCGTCGCAAACTGAGCGAGCTGTTTCATAAAGTTAAATCGGTTCACCACATCGGCCAGTGGTTAGTAACTGTCTTGGTTTCAAGCGTAGTTTAGATTCGGTTTGAGAGCACTGTTGAGCACGATCAGGAGTTTTCGCATCGTGGCCGTTAAAGCAACTTTGGCGGGTTTACCACGAGCGGCAATCGCAGATAGGTTGATATGGATCTCCGCGACACCGGCGCCTTTAAAACGGTCGTTACTTGCAGCCTGAGAGGTAAATGGAGGCGTGGGGGATAGTAGACGGGCTCAACTTTCAAAAGCCCGCCAAAGACTCAGGCTCTTCTCGCCAACAGGCTACGCCAGCAATGATGCGGCGCCTTCTTGAATCAGGGAGTCCAGCTTGTTCAGGTCGATCGGCTTTACTAGGTGATGCTGGAAGCCGACCTCGCGGCTTCTACGGATGTCGGCTTCCATCCCAAAGCCAGTCAGGGCAATTCCGAAAAGAGGTTTCCTGGAGGAGAGCGTCCGCATCAGATCGATGCCGTTGCCATCGGGCAACGCCAGGTCGCTGATGAGCACGTCGAATTCCTCCTTTTCGCTTAGGTCGACGGCCGATTGAAAATTGAGCGCTGCCTGGACGTGATAACCGCGTCGTCGAAGCAGATTTGTGAGGGAGCGGTTTGTGTCTGCGTGATCTTCGACCAGCAAAATCCGCATCGGCTGGCGCGCCTCCAGCGTGGGTGAAGTCGCGGGGGGGATTTGGGCCTCCGCTTTCTCGCAGGTCGGGAAAATCAGCCTAAAGGTTGAGCCCTTATTTCGGCCGTCGCTTTGCGCTGTGATGGTTCCCTTGTGCGCTTCCACAAGTGTCTTGCTGATTGCGAGTCCTAGGCCCAAGCCCCCAACTGCGTCCGGCCGCCTTGTTCGAATGCGTCGAAAATTTTAGGTAGCGTTTCCGGTTCGATGCCCAGGCCGGTGTCGACGATTTCAACGCGCGATTGGCCTTGGGAATCGTTGGTGGTCGTGATGATGATTTCCCGTTCCGCGGCGTGAACTTCACCGCGTTGTTTATCAGGTTCCAAAAAATCTGCTGCAACCGCGCCGGGTCTGCGCGCATGTGCATCTTGTGCGCGCCAAGATTGAGAGAGCGCGTGAGATGTTTGCGATCGATTTCAGCCTGACAAATCTCGAGGGCGTTTTGCAGCAGCGTGTGTGCGTCAACAACTTCGAAGTTAAGCTGAATCTTGCCGCGATCTATCCGCGTCAGATCGAGCAAGTCGTCGATCAGGAGGACAACAGTCTGCCGTGTTCGCACCCTAGGTCTGAAGACGTTTTTCCGCTGATCAACGGGCTGCCAGCGTCGGCAAGCTGCGCAAACGAAAACCGAAAATAATCCCCAAAACTCCGAACAAAATCGCATAGGACGCAATGAGCCAAACCAGAGCGAGCGCGCCAGGCAGCGGGTTCCATAGAAGCATGATCGCGAAGAGAATCGACACAACGCCCATAAGAATCAGGAACCACTCGCCTTTAATTTCCTGGCGCAGCTTGAT
>DATFXC010000011.1:0-17926 GCA_035258625.1 Candidatus Udaeobacter sp.
CCAAGCCTATCCCAAGATGAGATCTCCCTGAAGGGTCGTGGTAGACCACCACGTTGATAGGCTCCGGGTGCAAGCACAGTAATGTGTTCAGCTCAGGAGTACTAATAACCCGTTCGGCTTGATCTTTTACTTTTCTGTTAAGCTGTAGCCGGGATCGGTGATCCCGGTTTCAGCAAACAGAGGAGACAAAAGATCTCAAAAGAAAACGAAGCCTTAAAGTTTCGAGATTCGTCATTCGGATTTCGAGCTTACTGCCCGTATGTAGATGTCAGCGAATCAGTAAGGATTTGCGAGTTGCCATTGCCGATTGAAAATCGTGTTCTTTCGAAATTCGGATAGAGCGATTGACTGAAGTCCTCAGAGACTCGGCTTCGCGCTTGCGTCGCTGCGACAGCAGCGAACTGCCGGTGCGGTTCCGCACTCTGGTGACAGTAGCGTAGTGGCACCACCCGTTCCCATTCCGAACACGGAAGTGAAACGCTGCAGCCCCGATGGTAGTACGGCGACAGGCCGTGCGAGAGTAGGACGTCGCCAGAGTAAAAGCCCCGTTGGCTATTCCAACGGGGCTTTTATTTTGTGTCCTATTCGAGCACGGCGCGGCGGAACGCCGCATGCCGTAAGAGAACATCGCCGCGGGGCAGCGGCGAGGTAGACGGTCAAGCCCGCGAGGATAGCGGGCGAGCGCGTGGGAACGCACGAGTCAATAGGACCTCGTTTGGGTTCAATGTTCCCACGCCGAGCCTTGATTTCTCCAGCCAACTTCATTACAACGGCGCGATGGCAGACGAAACATCACCGTCTCCCCCGCCGAGTATTCCACAAACGGTTCCTCATACACCTGCTGTCGCCATTTGGAGCCTCATTTTAGCTGTTCTTTCATTTACTTGCGGTTGGCTGTTCACGGCAATCCCGGCCGTCATTTGCGGCCACATCGCGTGGTCGAAGATTCGCAAATCAGGCGGCACACTCGGCGGTAAAAATATCGCGATCGCAGGGCTAATCCTGGGCTACATCGGCCTGACGATTGGTATTATGGGCATCCCGCTACTTGTCAGCATGATCCAGTCCGACCGTGATCGGTTACAACGGCTTTCCACTGAACGAAAGGAGATCGCGTCTGACGATGGCAAAACAAAAGTTATCGTTCCGGGCACATGGACCAAACTGCCCGAGCTCAATAAACAGGCGTCGCTGCAAGTCGGTAACAAGAGCAAAGAAGTGTATTTGATCGTGATCACCGACACGAAAGCTGACCTCGACAATTTCACTCTCGAAAAACATCATCAACAAACACGTGACCGGATGTTGCAGAAGATGAAAAACGCGTCAGCTACTCAACCGGTTTCAATGACGATCGACGGTCATCCAGCCCTGCAGGACGAACTAACCGGAACAGAAAAGGGCACCAATGTTGTTTTCCTTCACACCACCGTGGACGATGGCGATCACTTTCAGCAAATCCTCGCGTGGACATTGAAATCGCGATGGCAAAAACAGAATCAACTGCTGCGCGAAGTCACCGGAAGTTTCCAGAGCGAAAAGTAATGCCGTTACACGTTCACTCCGCGCGCGCGAGAGAGAAATCTGATTGACGCTCGCGCCCCAATCACGTTTGACTCGCGAGCGCGTCAATTGTCTTCCACTCTTCTGCGGAAAGCTGTATTTGCCGCGCAGCCATGTTTTCCTCCAGGTGCGCGAGCGATGACGTGCCTGGAATCGGCAGCATTACCGGGGATCGATGCAGCAACCACGCCAGCCCCAGCTGATAAATGCTTATGCCGTGATCTTTCGCGATTTTCTCCAAAGCGGCGCTGCTCATTCCCCTGGTTCCTCCGACCGGCGCCCACGGCATGAAGCCGATCCGTTCTTTTTCGCAATACGCGAGGGTGTTGTCCCATTTTCTGTCGGTGATGTTGTAACGGTTCTGCACGGTCACGATCGGCACGATCTTGCGCGCGCGCTGGACCTGCTCGGGTGATACTTCGGACAATCCGATGTGCCGAATCTTGCCGGCGCTCTGCATTTCCTTCAACGCGCCTAACGAATCTTCCATCGGCACCTTTGGATCGACGCGGTGCAGTTGATAAAGATCGATGCGCTCAAGTTTTAGACGCTTCAAACTTTTGTCGACGCATTGCTTGAGATATTCAGGCCGACCATCTGGCACCCATTGGTTAGGGCCGGGGCGGGTGTTACCGCCCTTCGTCGCAATGACAAGTCCTTTCGGATAAGGATAAAGCGCTTCTGCGATGAGCAATTCATCAGTTTCGGGTCCGTAGGCATCCGCGGTGTCGATCAAGTTTGCGCCAAGCTCAACGGCGCGCCGCAATACTTTTCGCGCGTTCTCGCGGTCTGGTGGCCAACCCCAGATCCCCTCGCCCGTTAGGCGCATCGCGCCAAATCCAAGTCGATTAACTGGCAAATCGCCACCGATGCTGAAATTGGAATCATCGTTCGCCGGTGCAGCGGCGAACAGTGTCGCCGCTCTGCCCGCCAAAAGTGATGCGCCGCCTGCGAGCGTTGCACGAAGGAACAGCCGGCGGCTCAGGCCGCTGCGAGTGCGGTCGTGGCTTCTTGAAGAAGTTTTGTCAGTCATACCACGCAACCTACGTTCAGATGAAATCTTTTCAGCAAGCAAGTTTGAGCTGACCTTGGACGCGTGGGATCCGGTCGCGCCGCGGATAAAGCGTAAGCAAGTCGTTTGCATCCGCGTAATCCGCGCTAATTTGCCTTCATGCTAACGAGTCAGAAAGTCATCGACGCCATCAACGAGCAAATCGGATACGAGTTCAGCGCTTCGCTGCAGTATTACGCAATCGGTGCGCATTTTGCGGCTGAAGCGTTACCGCAACTTTCCCAGCATTTTTTCCGGCAGGCAGAGGAAGAGAAGGGGCATGCGCTGCGGTTTATCAAGTACGTGGTAGATGCCGGCGGATGCGTGGTAATCCCAGCCATCGATGCGCCAAAATCAAAATTCAAGACTCCACGCGACGCGGTGAAGTTGTCGCTCGATCAAGAGATTCATGTCACGAATCAGATTAACGGATTGGTGGAGCTCGCGCGAAAGCAGAATGACTACATCACGATCAATTTTCTGCAGTGGTTTCTCACCGAGCAACTCGAGGAAGTGTCGTCAATGGACAATCTGCTCAAGATCGTTGATCGCGCGGGCGACGATCTCTTGCAAGCTGACGAGTACTTGGCACGGGTCGGCATCAGAACAATGCCCGAGCCGCCCAAACAATAGTTGTAGAGGCGTTTGTGCCAAACGCCCGGCAGGATTCGGCGCTTGATACAAGCGCCGCTACAACGTTGCGGCGCGCGTCGACAGTGAAACCCAGATTGGCCTTCAAGGATCATTTTTCGAAGCAGGCGGCGGGTTGTGCAAAGTTTAGGCCGCGGTATCCGCAAAAATTATTCGATTATCTGGGAAGCATCGCGCCGAGTCGTCAGCTCGCATGGGATTGCGGCACGGGGAATGGACAGGCAGCAGTTGGATTGGCATCAGTGTTCGATCGCGTGATTGCGACCGACGCGAGTGAGAAGCAGATCGCGAACGCGCAGTCACATGAGAAAGTCGAGTATTGTGTGGCTCCCGCCGAGAACAGCGGCGTCGGTTCAGAAACGATTGATCTGATCTTGGTCGCGCAAGCATTGCACTGGCTCGATCTGGACCGCTTTTACGCGGAAGCACGGCGAGTATTGAAATCCGACGGCGTCCTCGCTGCATCAGCTTATAACTTGTTGCACATCGAAAGGTCAATCGACGCGGTGATAAATCGATACTATTACGAAGTGGTCGGGCCCTTCTGGCCGCCTGAACGCAGGCTCGTCGAGCAGTTCGCCGATCTCCCTTTCCCATTTCAAGAGATCGATCCGCCCAAATTCGAAATGAAAGCGCATTGGAATCTCGATCATCTGCTCGGATATCTTCAAACGTGGTCTTCGACTCAGCGGTTCATCGCCGCGAAAGGCGGCGATCCGTTGGAGCAAATAATCGATGACCTTCGCGCCGCATGGGGAGATTCCCGGCAAACGCGAATCATTGTGTGGCCGCTAATTGTGCGGTTGGGACGTAAACCAAGGAACAGCGGTCTCGAGTCCGCCGCCTACAGAGATAAACCATCGCGCAAAAGCACTTGAATAGAATGAATCCCGTGGAGTCTAATCCGCACATGAAGATAAAATTACCACTCAGTTTATTGGCCGCCGCGAACCTTGCGCTCAGTAGCGCAGCTTTCGCCGCGGGTGCGAAAACCTATGAGGTCACAGGGCCGGTCCTAGAAGTGAATGATTCTATGATCGTGGTGCAGAAGGGGAAAGACCGTTGGGAGATTAATCGCGACGCGAACACGAAGGTCACAGGTGACATCAAAGTTGGCGATAAAGTTCATGTCACCTACACGATGACCGCCACGGAGGCAGAAGCGAAAGCGGGCAAGGGTGCTAAGAAAGAAGCCAAGGCCGCGCCGACGCCATAAACTGAGAACAACTCAAATCGCCGGATCCGCTTCGCGTGTCCGGCGATTTATTTGCAGAGGCGCTTGTGCCAAGCGCTTGACACATTTCGGCGTTTGACACAAACGCCGCTACAACTACCTGCGTCGTCCGCCGCCGCCGAGGATTCCGCCAAGCAGGCCGCGAGCGATTTGCCGTCCGAGTTGACTGCTCGCGGCGCGCATCGCGCTCTTGGCCATTGAAGTAGCAAACGAATCGTGAACACCGCCGCGCGGCCCGATTGTTGGCTGAAACGCGGCAGTCACAGTTCCCAACGCTTCCGCAAGAACTGAGGATTGAGGTCGTTCAGTTGTCGACTCGTCTCCTGTCACCGGCAGTGCGCCCGCGCTTTGAGTTTTCTCCCCCGCTTGCGCCTGCAATTTTTCGTAAGCTGATTCCCGATCAATAGCCTTTTCGTAGTGACCAGCGAGCACCGACGAATTGATAATCTGCTTTCGCTGGTCCGGTGTAATTGCGCCCACCTGACTGCGCGGCGGGACAATTTTCGCGCGCTCGACAATTTGCGGACTGCCATTTTCATCCAGCGTCGACACGAGTGCTTCGCCCACAGCGAGCTCCATAAGCACCTTCTCAGTTTTTAGCTTGGGATTTTGTCGAAACGTTTCGGCAGCGGCCTTCACGGCCTTCTGATCGCGCGGGGTAAACGCTCGCAGTGCGTGTTGCACGCGATTTCCGAGTTGGCCGAGAACAACTTCGGGAATATCCAGCGGATTCTGACTGACAAAGTACACGCCGACGCCTTTGGAACGAATCAGTCGCACCATCTGCTCAATCTTCTGTTCTACTGCCGGCGCGATGTCCGTGAAGAGCAAATGCGCTTCATCGAAAAAGAAGACGAGCTTCGGTTTTTCCGGATCGCCAATTTCAGGAAGATTTTCGAACAACTCCGACAGCATCCAGAGCAGAAACGTCGCATAAACTTTCGGCGACTTTTGCATCAGCTTATCAGCAGCAAGAATGTTGACGACGCCGCGCCCATTCTGAGTTTGAATTAAGTCGTCGAGATTAAGCGCGGGCTCACCGAAAAATTTGTCCGCTCCCTGCGATTCCAGCGCAAGCAGATTGCGCTGGATCGTTCCGGCGCTGGCAGCGGAGATATTTCCATACTGCGTTTTGAATTGGTCGGCATTGTCTGCGACGTACTGCAACATCGCGCGCAAATCCTTAAGATCGAGAAGGAGCAACCCGTTATCGTCTGCGATTTTGAAAACCATGTTGAGCACGCCCGCCTGCGTGTCGTTTACATCCAGCAACCGGCCGAGCAGCAGCGGGCCCATTTCCGAGACAGTCGCGCGCACGGGATGTCCCTGCTCGCCGAACACATCCCAAAACACGACCGGGCAGGCCTCGCCCGTGAAATTGTCGATCTTAAGCTCCTTGGCCCGCTCGACGACGTTCGGATTGTTTGCGCCCGCCTGGCTCAAGCCGGCGAGATCGCCTTTGACGTCGGCCATGAACACGGCGACGCCACGGGCACTGAAATTTTCCGCAAGCGTTTGCAGGGTAACCGTTTTTCCGGTCCCCGTGGCGCCGGCAATCAAGCCGTGGCGGTTCGCCATCTTAGGCAGCAAAAAGATCGGATCTTTCGATTGTGCGACGAGGATGGGCTCGGCCATGGCGCGCGATCATGATTTTGCCAACTGCGTCGCAATTGTCCAGTGCGGGCCTTAGCGAGCCTCAATTGGACGTATCATTCACACCGTTGTCCGCCACGGCACTGACTCAAACGCCGACCTGATAAACCACTACGCTAACGAGCGAGAAAGTAAAAGCTTGCAGTCAGGCTGGATCTCGAAATTGAATGGACGACATGAAAGTAAAACTTTTCATGATCTTCGTGTTCGCCGCTATTTTAGCGATTGATCACCAGCTCAGTAGAGATAGGGCTTCGAAAGTGGGAACGCGTTCTTGATCAGTTCAAGACGGGGTTTCCGACCATCCGTCATGATTACTTCCACGACATCGAAGCGGAAAAGAATATCTGGATTGTCGAGCATGCGCAGCCAGGCCAACGCGCCGCGCGAGATTCGCTTCTGTTTTGAACGGTCAACGGCTTCCAGCGGTCGGCCGAAGTCTTCGCGCGCGCGTGTTTTTACTTCGACGAACACGAGCGTGTCATTGTCGCGGCACACGACGTCGATCTCGCCGCCGCTGTGACCGCGGAAATTGCGAAAGAGGATCTTGTAACCGCTACGCTTCAGGAAGCGGCACGCTAATTTCTCGCCGCGCGCGCCGCGCCGGAGATGCCCGGATTTGAATGATTTCTTCCAAGGCAAGAAGCGGTTGCGCCACTGGCTCGAAAGATCGGCGATGGATCGGGCAAGGGCCGAATTCATGAAGCTTCAAAAGATGCAATTCTGTTCCGTAACCTTTGTGCTGGTCGAAGCAATACTGCGGGAACTGAGCACAAAAGTCACGCATGATTCGGTCACGAGTGACTTTTGCGATCACGCTTGCTGCAGCGATGCTCAAGCTGATGCAATCGCCATCGATAATTGCGGTCTGGGGCAGTGGGAATGGAATCACCGGCAGACCATCGATGAGGACGTGGTCTGGCGGTTCGAGCAAGGCTTCGGTGGCCAGGCGCATCGCACGGTGGCTCGCGCGGAGGATATTGATCCGATCAATCTCAACAGGATCGACAATGCCAACCGTCCATCTGATTTCGGGATTTGAAATCAGGTCGCAGTAAATTTCCTCGCGTAACTCTGGCGCGAGTTGTTTGCAATCGTTAAGATGACGATGTCTAAATTTTTCGGGAAGAATTGCCGCAGCAGCGACGACTGGCCCGGCCAAAGCGCCGCGCCCGGCTTCGTCAATGCCGGCAATGCGAGAGACTCCTGTGACGCGGAGTTTTTTCTCGTAACGAAATCCGCAGCGCCGGTACGCCATCAGTGTAAATCATTTCAGATTTGCACTGAGTGACAAGTGACATGTGACGAGTGATGAGAAAAATACTACCGGTGACGCTCGTCACTTGTCTCTGGTCCCTGATCACTCTCTTACTGCCGTCGCTTCCTTGCCTTTGCGAGTGCGCAGATAATTAAGTTTCGCCCGACGGGGTCGGCCTTTCTGCTCTAGTTCCACTTTAGCGATGCGCGGGGAATGTAACGGAAATACGCGCTCTACACCTTCCCCGTACGAGATGCGCCGCACCGTGAAAGTTTCGTTGGGTCCGTGGCCCTTTCGGCCGATCACTACGCCCGCAAAGATTTGAATTCGTTCCTTGTCGCCTTCTACGACTCGCGCGTGCACGCGCACGGTGTCTCCAACAGAAAACGCCGTGACATCGCTTTTCTGCTGTTCTTTCTCAATTGTATCGATGACCTGATTCATAAACTCGTCGTCAGCCCGCGCGGCTGCGGGCGCACACTTTCATTCGAAGAGGGTTCTTTTGCAACCCAAAATCGCCGAGTATTCGAGCTGAGCACGAGCATGAGCAGGAGAACGCGCAGAAAATCTGTGAAAATCTGCGGAATCTGTGGCTAATTCCGGTTCTCATCCGCGCCCGTAGCTCAACTGGACAGAGCGTTGGCCTCCGGAGCCAAAGGTTGTGGGTTCGACCCCCGCCGGGCGCAGTTTCTCTGAAAATGCGGTTCTCATAGGTAAAAATGGCTTCTATCTTGTCCATTTTCAATTGACGCATGTTGACTGATTCGTGAGGCCTAACCAAGCGCGTCAGCCAACCACTCTGCATTTCATGCACGTTTACGCTATCCGAGCCGCGCAAAGACAAACGCGGCTTTGATCTAATCTCCGATGCGCTGCCATTTGGTCGGGTGTGGTATGGCGAGCCGAACGCCGTCGCGAATGCAATCGGATACGCCGAGCACCGTTCAATGTGCTCGTCTGCGGGGCAAAACATGTAATTCCCGACCGGGGCATACCTCGAATCTTCATGGGCAAAAGGATTGGTGCCGAGCCACTCGACAACAAGCGAGGATTCTTCAAGCACTCTGTCACGCTCAACCCACTCTACGAACTGCCTGTCGATGTCCAAATGCTTTTAGGTATCGCCTAGCTTCACAACACGCGCCTTTGCGGTGCCGCTCGGGGATGGGAACAGTGACAATGTCGCCTAGTGATATAATCGAGCCATCGCGGTATGTCACAGCGCTTGAGGCCTAACGAGAAACTCCCAAAAGCGTATCTTCTGCGCAGCACAGCGGATCGAATTTGCAGCGGCAATCTTCGAATTTGAAAGCACCGCTGTCGTCCACAGAGACGACTCCCAGCGGAGCGTAGTGATGAGTCACGCCAAGCGGCGCGACGGCAGCCGGGATTGTGTGATCCTTCGCGCCCTTTCGCGTCTGGCCTTGTTCGTCGAATTCCCGGGGCCATTCGATGTCCTTCGTCTCAACCCGAGCCGGAATGAGCCAATAGTCTCCGGTGCGATAATGGTTGGTTGTGCCCTTTACTCAGGTTCAAAATGGACCTGCACACCTTCTTCGAGCGTGAACCATTTGCCTTCGATAATAGGGATCACACCATTATGTAACTTTGTCTGGTCGGTCTCATGCTGATCCCAGCAGCGCGCAGTCGCAATGTCCGAAAAGTCTGCGCGATTGAACGGCTGGTTATGAGGATCGATCGTTAGTTTGTCGCCTTCGACTTTCCTCGCTTGCACGAAGATCCCGCGGCCTGTGATCTCGCGTATGCTATCGCTCAATTCGATCCATTGGTTAACTGAAAAACCGCGATGCTGACCGCGAATACGCCGAACACTAAGCGCATTACCGTCTTGCTCGAGCCAGGCCGCAACTACTGAGCCGTTGTCTCGCGACCATTTGAATGTAGCTGAAGGAGAAGGGGTATTTTCATCTTTTCCATTCCACGCCGCGCCCCCATTATGTATCTCGACGCGATAGAGTTGGTTTTCGATACCGCGATAGCCCGACTTAGCCGAAGCCATATGTGGATCTTCACTTTTCTCCTCCATCACTCTAGCCCGCAGCTTGCCTCGGTTCATCGTGTGCCTGTGTTGCCATTTTCCCCATCCTGCCTTGATTGCGTCGAAAGTGCTTTGGATTGAAGCGTTTTTTTCGTCGTCGCTTAGTTCCCGCGCGCGAACACGCCAGACCACTTGGGCGCGAGTCGCGGTGTCCGGCCTGCCGAGCGCCTTTTCACGAATAGAGTCATCTTCGATAAACGTGACGTGCCGCTCCCACACGTCGACATACACAAGCTGCGATCCCTTATTCCTGATTCGATCCTTAAGTTCATCCGAATTGCCCTGACGCCTAAAGTGCGGCTGATCGAAGAACGAAACAAAAGATGCATTTTCGACAAGCCATCCATCCACATAGTAACGTCCGGGACTAAGCAGCAGTTCCTGTGTTTTCAAAAGGCGACGCAAGCTGGCTTGCTCTTCCTTGCCAAGGCCGCTGATAAGTTGGTCGAGTCGCCTTTCATTAACGACTAGTTCAAAGCCACTCGCCGGGCTCGGTCCGCCGGCAGCGCCAATAATATCGGCAGCGAGCAACCGCAGATAGCGCAGCAGAATGCTGATTTGCTCATTCCAGTCGGCATCGAGCTGGACTCGGCCTTGTTGCATCAGTACGCGGCTGAAATGTTTTAGTGGGTCGAATGTGTCGCGGGTGATGTCGTTCTTCATGGTTCTTCCTCTCTCCTCCCTCGTTACTTTACGATTGCGAATCGCGAAGGGGCGAAGAACCTAGCGGTGAAAAGTCCTCCGCCTGATTCAGATCCGCGCAGCGCCACCGAGTTTTGGGGAACTCTTACTTACTTGTCAAGGCAACTCCCTTGAAGCGCGATTCGCGCGTGACTCTCACAACTTCAAGAAACGCGGTCAGTTTTTCCGCTGCTTGCCGTCGTTCCTTGCCCGTCGCAGAGTCGGCAGTAAGCTGCCAGTTGTTGAGATAATGGGAGGCGCGTATGGCCAATGCGGGAGCAATCGATTCTGCTCGTCAGGAAGAGTTCGTTGAAAAAGTAATTGGGCAGATCAGCGGAACAATGACGACGCTGCTCGGAGCGCTAGGTGATCGGCTGGGTCTGTTCAACAATCTCGCTGAGCAAGGCCCAGCGACATCGGCAGAGTTCGCTTCGCGCACAAAACTAAACGAGCGATATCTTCGCGAGTGGCTGGGCGGTATGGCGACAGCTGGTTATCTGAAATACGACGGATCGACAACGCGTTTTAGTCTTCCCGCCGAACACGCGTCAGTGCTCGCGCACGGGAACGGCCCATTTTTTGTCGGTGGCGTGTATCACACGCTCCCCGCATTGACCGGAATATTCGAACAAGTTGTCACCGCATTTCGCAATTGAGGCAGCGTTTCTCAATCGCAGTACAACAAGATGATGTGGGACGGAATTGAGCGCTTCTCGGCAAGCTGGTTCGAGAATTTGCTGCTGCAAGAATGGATTCCCGCCATGCCCGACGTGAAAGCGCATTTGCAACGTGGCTGCGACGTAGCCGACGTCGGATGCGGGAGGGGACGCGCCCTTGTGAAGCTAGCGCAGGCGTTTCCGCGTTCGCGCTATGTTGGCTACGACAACTTTGGCTCGAACATCGCTCGCGCTACGGCGAACGCACGTGAGGCAGACGTATCAGACCGGGTCCGTTTTGAAGAACGCGACGTCTCCAAAGGATTGCCGGCGGAGTTTGATCTGATCACGACATTGGACGTTGTGCATGATGCAGTGGATCCATTTCAACTGTTGCAATCGATTTGTCGAGCGCTTCGACCGGCGGCGTATATGTTTGTCTCGACATCAATTGTTCCGACAAGGTCGAGGAAAATATGCACCCTCTGGGCGCGATGTTTCATGGCTTCAGCGTGTTCTATTGCATGACCACGTCGCTGGCGAACAATGGCGCAGGACTGGGCCCGCTGGGTTTTCATGAAGCAAAGGTGTGCGAGCTTTGCGAGAAAGCGGGGTTCAGCAGCGTCCGGCGTGTTCCGCTGCATAATCCGTTCGACACTCTCTACGAAGCGAAGCCCTGGGATCGCTGCGGTGAATTATGAAGGATGAAGTGAGAGCAAAGCTCGCCGCCGCCAGCGACGGCTCCGCTAGTGTTCAGGTTAGCTCTTACCAATCGATGGTCACAGACTTTCTATCGAGCGACGTTGAAATTAAAGGATCGATCAAATTTCGAAATCAGCTTCTTATCGAAGGGAAAGTCGAAGGAGAAATCATTTCGGATGGCGTGCTCACGATTGGCGAGAACGCGGAAATTCGCGGTGAGATAAAAGCGAAATCAATTATCATCTTCGGTAACGTGCACGGGAATATTGCCGCGGCTGAACGATGTGAGTTAAAATCGAAATGCATCCTGCAGGGAAATCTGAAGGCTGCACGGCTCCTCATGGAAGAGGGGGCTACTTTCGTCGGGCAATCAGAAGTCACCGGCGAATCCGGCCCGAAATCGAGCGATTCGTCCAAGCGCAAGTGGCTCGCTTGGACATGATCATGAACATGATGCGATAGGGTACTCCGGAAAGCTATCGGGTTTGCGGTAGCTCGACCCGAGTCCGTCCAGGGCGGAATTGACACTGTAATTAGCGGTGAGCTAGAGATATGGCGGCGCGCCGGCCGCCCAGGGCTTCCGGCGTAACCGTAGTTGCGCCCCCCGGCCGGGGTCGGCGATTGGGGTTGTGTTCGCAACCAGCATAGCTATCGCAGCCCAATTGCGACACACAATCGGGCGCGTGGATGAGCGTCCGATCAGAGAAAATCGTATGGGTGCGCGATAGGGCCGATGCCATCGCTCTGCGATCGGAACCATCTTTTCGAGGGATTATTTGGCGATGGGACACCGCCGCACGGGGACCGGTATACGAAATTTTATTAGGGGTCGGCAGTGAAAGAAGAGCGACGCATCCTGATTGTTGATGACGACAGGGACAGTACACACCTGCTCAAAATCCTTCTCGAAAAAACCGGCGGCTACATCGTACTCGAAGAGAACGACGCTGTCAAAGCTCATCAGAGTGCCCACAATTTCAGGCCGAACCTGATCTTGCTGGACATAATGATGCCATGGAAAGATGGAGGCGAGGTAGCGAGACAAATCGATGCTGATCCGCAGTTGCAGAGAACGCCCATCATCTTTCTCACCGCGCTGGTGACGAAATCCGAGGCTAGAGCGGGCCGCCGCATTCAAGGGTATCCAGTTGTGGCTAAGCCGATCAACCTTCCCGAGTTGATCAACAGGCTTGAAGAAAATCTGCCCGCGCCATGATTTTGGAAAGGTTTTTAGATGAACTTTGAGGAATTTCAAAACCAATCGCGATTCTATGTCGTTGGCGCATTGGAGCCTGGGGAAGTGGAAGAATTTGAGCGAGAGCGCGAAAAGTTCGGCAAAAAGGCTGAAGACTTCGTTACACGATGTTATGCCTTACATGAAGCGTTCGCGCTTAGCTTGCGCTCGCTAAAAGCTTCTGCCGCGATCAAAGAACAGCTCATGTCCATGGTGCGAGAGCGGAAACAGGTGACACATGTCTGCAAGGGCAGCAGCCGTTGCTTTGACGGCTCGAACGGTCAGAGCCGATTCGATTCTGAGGAGGCAATTTTTGCAAAGCAAATGACAGAGAAGGCGGAACAGGAAACGAATCGTCACGTTATCAAATCCACAAGGAGATAAGCATGCAATATCTGATTCTACTCGCGGTCTTATCGGGGATGGTCCTCTACGTGCTGATCATCGCCGGCTGTGTATGTTATGTTGGCCGGCACGGGCGTCGGACGTACTAATTCACCCCCCTCCTATTTAATGGCTATGAGCACTCTCTGAAATGATCCTTGTGCTCGTGCGTCTCGATCACGTTGCCAGATTCATCGTAAACGCGGATCACTGCGTGATGTGATCGGCTGCGATGCTCCGCGTATCCGCGATTGGTTAGGCCGACGTAGCGGTGCGCTCAACGAGCAGGATGTTATGTCCCTCAGGATCGTGGAGTACAGCCCATGCATCAGGGCCGCGACGACCGCGCCTGATCACGCGATCAGCGCCAATCCGTTCTAGAGCATGAGAAAGGTTAGTGACCTCAAAGAACAACACTGCCTTATCCGCAGAGGGATACTCTTCAACTCCTTGTCGTTCGAGACAGATAAAGCCTCCTGGTGTCATAAACTTGACGTGATGTCCCTCCTGGGTTTCGGCAAGTTCGAGTCCCAGGACCTCCTGATAGAAAGCCCGCGCTCGTGGAAGGTCTTCGAAATAGAGTTCCACGCCGACGAGACCGAGATTAGCCACGGCAGGGTGTCGTGGCAAACATGCTAAACTCATTTCGGAGTGGGGCCGTTGGCTTCATCGATTGGTTAGATATTACGGCGCTGGCTAGTGCCGGCATAGCTCCTTGTCATCAATAAACGTGACGCCAGTTGAGTGAAGTCTCCGCGGTGGCAAACAACATCGATCACATCATCAAGTCGCCGCCGTTGATGTCGAGGGACGCGCCGGTGACGTAGCCGGCGGCCTCGGACGCGGCGAAGCAAATCAAATCGGCGACTTCGAGCGCAGTGCCGAGGCGGGGCACGGGATAGCTCGCGGCGAGACGTTCGAGCAACTCATCCGAGGCATGTTCGCGCGTCAGCTCGGTATCGATCATGCCGGGGCAGATGGCGTTCACTGTGATGCCGAACTTGCCGAGCTCCTTCGCAGCCGCGCGCGTCAGTCCGAGGAGTCCGGCCTTCGATGCCGTGTAGTGCGCACCGCCGAGCGTGCTCACCATCCGGCCGGCAGAGGACGAGATATTAATGATTCGGCCGTAGTGCTGGGCGCGCATTGCCGGAAGGACGGCTTTCGTCATCAAGAACGGCGCAGTGAGGTTGACCTCAATCACTCTGCGCCATTCCTCGGCGGTGAGATCGGGGAAGCGTGTCGATAGCGGAAGCGCGGCGTTGTTGACGAGAATGTCGATCCGTCCGAAACGTTCGAGCGTGCGACGCGCGATCTCGTCGGGGACGCCCTCTGCCGCGACATCACCCGGCATGGCGAAGGCGCGCTCGCCGATTTCTTTGGCCAGCGCCTCGGCGCGTTCGCGGTTGCGGACGTTCACCGCGACCGAGGCGCCGCGCTCGTGCAAGCGCGCTGCGGCAGCCCGTCCGAGGCCGCGCCACGCACCGGTCACGACGGCCACGCGCCCAGCAAAATCAGCGTTTTCCATCCAGAGAATTGTTTACAGGCCCTGAGCTCCGCGCTCCGTTCACGAATGGCGGAGCCGGGCTGTGCTCCGATTTTATACTTCATAATTCATCCTTGATCCTTTCTGCGCAGCAGCCTGCCGTTGGCTCCAGCGATTGGTTAGACGTCCCATAGTGCAATGCTAACCGGCATCTTCACCAGCGTCTCATCGACACGATGGGTGGCGACATTCTGACCGAGCTGATCTTGGTTTCAATGAGCTACCCACTTCCTGCTCCAGCTTCCTTGATTCTCCACCGCCTCACCAAGTAGTCTACTGAAAACCTGTCGTCTTCGCGCGGCAGTACCAATATAAACAACAACAATGCAACCCGAGGAATGACATGGGTGTGGAACTCGTATAGCGGCTCCTTCAATAGATGCCCGAATGTCACCACCGCTAAAACGAATCCAAGTGAAACCGAGGCTTCGCGAGTGCGCAGACCAATAATCAGCAGTGCCCCGGCCAGAAGCTCGACGAAAGGGATTACCACCCCGACAGCCCACAAGGACTATATCGGCAAAAAAGTATCACAATAGGGCAAGAAATATTTGCGCGCATGTTCGAGAGGGCCCAACTGGAATGTCTTCCATAGCCCTGCCATAAAAAATATCAGCCCTAGAACGAGCCGCGCGAATAAGAGCGCCCAGCTCCGACTCATGTCATTTCTTTTCATGATCGCTCCGCACGGTTAGGGCAAAGGTGAAGTTGAACTAATCCGCTGAGCGTCTAACGAGAAAGAGATAAGCCACAGCAGGGTGTCGTGGGCAAGCCGATTGAAGTTGCCTCGCAATGGGGACGTTGGTTTCATCGGTTGGTTAGATGCTTTGTGTGCAAGATCAGTGATGACCAAGAATGCCCATAAACGCAGCGAGTAAGAACCATGCGCTGAGCAATAACAGACCGAGCCCAGTGCTACGAACCTGTCGGGGAGTGATGCGGCCATCGCGCCACCGAATGGGCAATGCGAAGAGCAGCAACCTTGGCGTGCGATGTGCCATATCATTAGCCTGACGAACGATCATATCAGGGTTGAAGCAGTAAACGGCCCCAAGGGCCGCCATCGTGCAGCCGAGAAGCAGCAAGAGTATTGATGCAAGTAGCATCTAACGAGAAAGAGATAAGCCACGGCGGGGTGTCATGGCAACCTCACCAAATTTACATCAGGATGGGCTGTTGGTTCCATCGATTGGTTACGCTCTGGTTTCATCCGGTAACCGAGCATTCCGAAAAATATCGGCCCAAACTGCTCGATTACTCGGTGAAAGCACGCCCAACTCCTCGAAAAGCTCGCGCGCAAACTCAACGTCCGCGATCCCGCTTGCCGTAATCAGACCGCGGTCACGGACCGCGGGTGCCTCTACATAATTTTGCGCCTCACGGTATTCAGGCACATGCGACTGAAGATACTTCAAACCGTTGCTTGTATGTTGGCGACCACGCAACAGACCAATCCGCGCGATCGCGACTGTAGCAGCGCAGATCGCAGCGATCGGAACCGTTTGCGCATCCAAGCGCTTGATCGTGGAAGCGAGATCAAACTCCATCGGCATCGTTTCCCAGCGATCCCCTCCAGGCAGAATGAAGACAGCCACGTCGTTTGGATCTATCTCGTTCACCGTGCATGATGGCGTGACGCGTAAACCTCCCATTGAAACGACCGAATCGGGAGTTAGACCTACAGATTCAACGCGGTATCCTCCGTGACGCCGCAATTCGGCGATCGCATGCGCGGGTTCCCAGTCGGCGAATCCATCGACTACCAGCAAATATACGGCTTTGTCAGGCATGCTTAAAGGGCTTGGTTTTGGAGAATGTTAGCAGGCGGAAGGGCTGATCCGCAGCGGACATGCCGTGTCCGGCCATGCCTGCGGGGCGCCGTCTTCGCTTCATAAATCATAATTTGCCCCTTCCGCATTGGCGGGTGACCCACTGGCGAACGCGACTACGTTATTCGCCTCCGCCGCTGGCTCAACCTTCCAGTAACCTGCATCAGGTTTTCAAATCCGGGCCAGTGAATTGGCGCGTTTGAATAGTGGATAAGCATTACGATCAAAGGAGTGAAACCACAGATGAAACAACATGAAATCACCGTTCCTCAAATCGGTCTCATCGCCGGCACGCGTGCAATGCTCGGGGCCGGTATCGCGCTGTTGCTTTCTGAAAAACTGAGCGGTGAACAGAGGCGAGCGATCGGCTGGACGCTAGTCGCAGTCGGCGCGTTAACGACGATCCCACTTGCGCTGCAATTGTTGAGTGGCGACGAATGATCGTGACACGGCTCAGTTTGCAAGTGCCAGACGGTTCCACGCGTCGTAAGGGGCAACAGGCCGAAAATCCCGCATCGCGGCGACGGAAAGCGTTTCATTGTGCGCGCAGATCAAAAGCTGACGGCGTTTATAGAACTTGAATCGGCGATTTCGGTGGTAACAAACAGCCTCTCGGAACACGACGGCGAATTCAGAGTCCGTAGGTTGATACCGACATTGCCGCCGGCTCCAACAATGTTTTCCACGCGTTTTGGACCGACAGCAACAACGTGCAGACTGTGGTGTGGTTTTACGGGTTCCAGTTCGTGCCGACACCGATTCACCAGCAGGACGTCGTCACAGGCAGCGGGAATTTCTGAGACCCGCCTCGAAGAACTGTTAAAGAAGGGCCACCTCCGAGTGGCCCTTCTCGCATTGCGGGGCAAGCCTCTTAGCGTTCGAGTGTACAGTTGTGAACATGTTACTGGCAAAAAATTAGAATGTCGAAGCTGGTTCTCACCACTGAAAGATACAGATTGGCCTGGAGTATCACGGTCAGTAATTCTGTGGTCTTCTCGTTAACGACTTGAAGACGTATCATTTTAGGACATTTCTCTGTTGGACATTGTAACTCTGCGGCTCGCGACGCGGCAACTGCATTTGCGAATCCATGAGCCATATCGATCGCCACGCTTTTCGCCTTAGTCTTATTTGGCCCCACTCCAAATCCATGCACCGGAACAGACTCGGTGATCTTGTTTTTCCCGCAGTGCAGTATCTTTGCCAGTGGTTGTCTCTCGTCCGCCCCCCCGTGTTACTGCGAACAGCCCGGGCGCGTAGGGGAAGACGCCGCTTAACTTAATGCAACAATTGCGGGGCCGCGACCGCTAGCCCCGGCCCGTATCCACGTCACAAGTCTCACTGTAGTAATGGAACCGGCCGCGCCGCTATTGTACCTTACTATCATATGCGATTCGGCTTACCCTGAGGCTACGTGACCACAGCCGA
>DATFXC010000012.1:0-9756 GCA_035258625.1 Candidatus Udaeobacter sp.
GCGCACGTTCTTAATGGAGGGCAGCGCGCCAGCCCAACGGATCGGGTTCCGACTGGAAAAGATCGTTGGCGATTTGGAGCACCTTCATAAGCAGATCGCAAAACGGGAATCAGGGATGCAGACGATTTTCTCTGCGATGCATGACGCACTGCTGGTCGTCGATTCCAACCGGCGGGTGATCTTGACGAACCAGACGTTTCGAAAACTGTTCGACGCCCCCGAAATTTTACTGGAAACGCCTCTGTTCGAGATTGTCCGTGATCCTACGCTGGATCGCCTGCTTACCGACGCCTTCGATGGCGGCGGCCCAGTTCGCTGCGAGCTGACTCTGGACGACTCGCAAATCGAGTTGCATGCCGTCGCAACCAAGAGCGGCGCCGACGAAATCACCGGCGCACTCGTTTTGTTTCACGACATCACCGAGCTCAAAAAGATGGATGAAGTGCGGCGGGATTTCGTGGCAAACGTTTCGCACGAACTGCGCACACCGCTCTCGATTTTGCGCGGCTACATCGAGACGTTGCTCGACAGCCCCAAAACGCCGCGCGAGGAGCTCACGCGAATTTTGCGAGTGATGGAGCGCCATTCGAATCGGCTTGAGTTGCTCGTCGAAGATTTGCTGACGCTCGCGCAACTCGAATCAGGGAACCCGGATTTGCAGTTGGGAAATGTCGATCTGTCGGATTTTCTCCAAGAAATGATTCGCGATTGGGAAAAGAAGCTCACAACCAAGCAGCTCAACATGATTGTCGATGTTCCGCGTGGCTTGTCGCCGATTCGTGTTGATCGCACGAGGCTACAGGAAGCCCTCTACAATTTGCTGGATAACGCCGTGAAATATTCGCGCGAGCACGGCGAGATACGGTTGAGCGCCCGGCGTCGTGACGGCGAGATCGAGCTGAGCGTCAGCGATGATGGCATGGGCATTGCCAAGGAAGATTTGCCGCGCATTTTCGAGCGTTTTTACCGCGCAGATAAGGCACGCAGCGCTAACAAAGTCCACGGAACGGGTCTTGGTCTCGCGATTGTAAAACACATCGCGCAACTACACGGTGGACGCGTCGAGGCGGAAAGCGAATTGGGCAAAGGCACGACGATTCGCGTGCTACTGCCGATGGATAACGTGATTCGTTGAAGCGTTACAACATTACAATCGAGCCGTTTTAACGCTTCAACGATTCAACCGTCTAACGCCAGAAGCCCCTTTGTCACACAAACGTAACAGTAAAGGTTTTGACCGGCGGAATCGGCGTGCGGCAGTTTGATTTATGATGAAATTACACAGAGCGAAGCTTCTTGGACTGGCCATTGCGCTGGGAGTGAGCGCGAACGCTTCGGCACAAATGATGATCAACGGCGCGGGTGCGACGTTCCCGTATCCGATTTATTCCAAATGGTTTGACGAATACACGAAAGTCGATCCGTCCGTCCGCTTTAATTATCAATCAATCGGCTCCGGAGGTGGGCAAAAGCAAATACTGGCGCAAACGGTCGATTTCGGCGCATCCGACGGGCCGATGACCGATGATAACTTGAGCAAAGCCCCGGGAAAACTCCTGCACATCCCAACGGTCGCCGGCGCAGTGGTGATCACATACAACCTGCAGGGCAATCCGACGCTCAAATTTGATGGCGAAACTATCGCCGGCATTTTCCTCGGCCAGGTCAAGAAATGGAATGATCCAAAGATCGCGGCCACAAATCCCGGAGTGAAGTTACCGGAGAAGGACATCGTCGTTGTGCATCGCTCCGATGGCAGCGGGACGACATTCATTTTCACCGATTACTTGAGCAAGGTCAGTCCGGAGTGGAAGTCGAAAGTGGGCAACAACACGTCGGTGAGTTGGCCAGCCGGAATCGGCGGCAAAGGTAACGAAGGCGTCTCGGGGCAGGTGAAGCAGACACCCGGCGCGCTCGGATACGTGGAGCTGATTTATGCGATTCAGAACAAAATGCCGTACGCAGACATAAAAAATTCAGCCGGCGAATTTGTTAAGCCCACACTGGAATCGGTGACTGCGGCGCTGGGTACAGCGGAGATTCCTGACGATTTTCGTTTCTCGATGACAAACGCGCCAGGCAAGGACGCCTATCCGATAGCAGGCGCGACCTGGTTGTTGGTTTATCAACAGCAGAAAGATGCAAACAAAGGCAAAAAGCTAGCCGAATTTTTGAAATGGGCACTGACAAAAGGCGAAGCCATGGCGACAGGTCTGGACTACGCACCGTTACCTGAAAGTGTTCAGCAGCGCGTCCTCAAACGGATCGACGACATCAAAATGTAGGAGCCGTCCGCCGGGGTATTCGAAATGTTCATCCCACGAGTCTTATTTATTTGCGTGCACAACAGCGGGCGCAGCCAGATGTGCGAGGGTTTGCTCAAGCATTACGCATCAGGCCGCTTCAATGCTCAAAGCGCGGGACTCGAGCCGGGCGAATTGAATCCGCTGGCGGTGGAGGTGATGGCTGAGGTCGGCATCGACATTTCGCAGAACAAAACGAAGAGCGTGTTTGATGTCTGGAAGAGCGGCGAAGCTTTTCAATATGTCATCGCTGTCTGCGATGCAGAATCAGCTGAAAAATGTCCAATCTTCCCGGGACTCACAACGCGCCTGCATTGGCCTTTTCACGATCCATCAAAAGTCACGGGGAGCCACGAAAAGAAGTTGAAGAAGGTACGCCAAATTCGTGACGACATTGCGGCCAAAATTCAAGATTGGTTGGCGTCTCCTCCCGTCGAACAGTTCTCCTAGATATGCCAGCCATCACTGTCGAGGAAGCAGGCGCGATTCAGCCAACCCGGGCGCGGATGTCGCCGCCATCGCGGTTTGGCGACAAGGCATTTGAATGGCTGACGCTTGCGATGGCGTTCGCGGTGGTTGTGCTCATTGTCTTGGTTGGTTGGGAGCTCTGGAGTGGATCTGTTCTCGCCATGAAGAAATTCGGTGTCCGATTCCTCGTGACATCAACCTGGGACCCGGTCGCCGAGGAATTCGGAGCGTTGCCCTTCATATACGGAACGCTGGTTTCTTCTCTGATTGCACTTCTTATTGCCGTGCCGTTGGGTATCGCAACGGCAGCGTATCTCACCGAGCTCGCACCTTTATGGATTCGGCAACCGCTGGTGTCGTTGATAGAAATGTTGGCAGCCATCCCGAGCGTAATTCTCGGGTTGTGGGGGATTTTCGTAATGATTCCGTGGCTACGGGAGTATCCCTTTCCATGGCTTCAGCGTGTCCTTGGCTGGACGCCTTTTTTCAGCGGACCGATCTACGGCCCATGTATGCTTGCGGGCGGAATCATTGTCGCGGTAATGATTCTTCCGATCATAACTTCAGTCTCGCGCGAGATCCTGCGGAGCGTTCCGGATTTGCAACGCGAAGCAGCTTACGCACTGGGGGCAACTCGCTGGGAGGCAACCCGCATCGCGGTATTAAGTTACGCCAAAAAAGGTCTGTTTGGCGCGGTGATTCTTGGCTTGGGACGTGCCCTCGGCGAAACCATGGCCGTAACGATGGTGATCGGCAACACGCCGCAGATTGCGGCATCCCTATTCAAGCCCGGATACACGCTCGCCAGCGTCATCGCCAATGAATTTACGGAAGCAACCACTGACCTTTATTTGCAGGCGCTAACCCAAATTGGTTTGGTTCTCTTTGCAATAACGATCGTGGTGAACCTTCTCGCTCAACTGCTTCTGCGGACGTTTACTGCAACATCAGACACACGAGCGGTGCAATAGCCATGCATTTCGAAACCGCACACAATCATACCTGGCGCAAATTCAAAAGCGCGCTGGCGTGCACGATTGCTTTCGTGTCTGCGATTCTTGTGATCTTGCCGTTGGGGCTGGTGTTCTTTTACCTGCTGGTCAACGGTATCGGTTCAGTGAACTGGGACTTCTTTACGAAATTGCCGGCGCCAGTAGGAGCGGTTGGCGGCGGTATGGCAAATGCCATCGTCGGAACGCTCGTGCTGCTGGCCATAGCAGGCGTGATTGGAATTCCGGTCGGAGTCTTGGGAGGAGTGTACCTTGCCGAGTACGGTTCTGCTCGGATCAATTCTGTCCTGCGGTTTCTAGCCGATGTCCTCAACGGCGTGCCTTCGATCACTTGGGGCGTCGTGGTTTACGGCTTGATAGTATTACGTTTCAAAAGCTTCTCGGCGCTCGCCGGCGGTCTCGCGCTGGGTCTGATCATGATTCCGCTGATCTTGCGTACGACCGAGGAAGTCATTCTGCTCGTGCCGAATGGATATCGTGAAGCCTCGCTCGCGCTTGGAGTCAGCCGCTGGCAAACAATCGTCCACATCGTGATGAAGACCGCCTCCAGAGGGATCATCACTGGAATCCTGCTCGCACTCGCACGTGTGGGCGGTGAAACGGCTCCGCTCCTTTTTACCGCTTTCGGCAATCGCTTCTGGAATCACAGCCTGACGGAGCCTATTGCCGCGCTTCCGTTGCAGGTTTTTACCTACGCGATTTCGCCGTACGATGATTGGCATCGTCAGGCGTGGGCTGGAGCGCTCGTACTCGTAACTGGTGTTTTTTGCGTTAATTTGCTGGTTAGAATTTTAACTCGAGGCCGTGGGGCATCCCCCCTGTAGGATTTTACTAATGGAGAACTTAGTTATGCCATCCGACCGAATCGCTGAAGAGCGGGTTGAGCAGCCAACCGAAGTGCCCTCGAACGACGAGGCTGCTCCGGCATCGACATTTCAAGTGAAAAATATGTCGATCTGGTACGGCGAGAAGCGCGCGATACAGGACGTTACACTCGACATCGCTTCAAATTCCGTGACTGCCATCATTGGGCCCAGCGGCTGCGGCAAATCCACGTTTCTCCGGGCGCTGAATCGCATGCACGAGCTGACTCCAAAGACCCGCATGGAAGGCACTGTCCTCTTGAATGGCGAAGATCTCTATTCGAGCACTGTCGACCCGACGGTTGTTCGGCGCCGCGTGGGTATGGTTTTCCAGAAATCGAATCCCTTTCCGACGATGACGATCGGCGAAAACGTTATCATCGGTCTGCGCTTAAACGGAGTTCACGACCAAAAATTCCTGAATGAGCGTTTAGAGAAATCGCTTCGCATGGCTGCGCTTTGGGACGAGGTAAAGGATGACTTGCACAAGCCAGGCACCAGTCTTTCGGGCGGCCAGCAACAGCGGCTATGCATTGCCCGCACGCTTGCCGTGGAACCCGAGGTGGTCCTGATGGATGAACCGTGTTCGGCGCTTGATCCGATCGCCACGGCAAAGATCGAGGAATTGATCAACGAGCTCAAGGCTACATACACTATCGTAACAGTGACACATAACATGCAGCAGGCCGGTCGCATATCGGATTACACAGCTTTCTTTTACCTTGGCCGGCTGATCGAGTTTGGGCCGACAACGACCATTTTTACAAATCCAAAAGAACGACAGACGGAGGATTACATCACGGGGAGGTTTGGATAATTTTGCAGGCGCGGCCGCCAAGCGTGTCGCGATTGTATGAGCGAGAACTGAGGACACAACGGTGATACCAAAACACATTCTTGGAACATTCGATGAAGCGCTGACGGCGCTGCGGAAGGATCTGCTGATGATGGCTGGCTTGGCCGAGCGCAGCCTCGATCGCGCAATTAAGGGCTTGCTGCAGCGCAACGACGATCTTTGCGCAACCGCGATTGCCGATGACGAAGAGATCGATCAATTGGAGAAACAGATCGACAAAGACGGCTTCGAAATTCTGCTCCGCTTTCAGCCGGTGGCCTCAGATCTGCGCCGCGTAATTTCGGCGATAAAACTTTCACCAAATATCGAGCGCGTGGGCGATCAGGCGACCAACATCGCGAAGCGCGCACGCAAGTTGAATCGCCATCCGCCCTTACCCGAAATGGAATTGATCGTGCCGATCCAGGCATATGCGATGACGATGTTCAAGGATGCCATTAACTCCTATGTCCGAGAAAATGTAGAGCTGGCCCACTCGGTCTGCGGCCGCGACAAGCAGCTCGACGACATGAATCGGGAGGCAAACAAGAAGCTTACCGAACGGATGATGCAGGACAGCGACCAATTGCGCGGGTATTTCAATTTGCTGCTCGTCTCCCGCGCTCTTGAGCGCGTCGGCGATCACGCCACCAACATCGCCGAGGACGCCGTTTACACCGCGGCGGCGGAAGACATCAGGCACAAGGGCGCGGCGGTCCCCGCCTGAGACCGCGCGTTGCATATGCGCGGCTGATCGGCAATCGTTAAAAGATGCCGCAAGTCCAGGCAACTCCGCGCACTGAAGAGAAAAGCGATGCGACCGCTGTTCCGCAGGTTGTCCAAACCGTCCACGACCGTTTTGGCGATCCGAAGAATTTCATCAACCGGGAGCTGAGCTGGCTCGCGTTCAATCGACGCGTTCTCGAGGAAGCGCAGGATCCCACGCAACCGCTCATCGAGCGTGTTAAATTCCTCACGATTTTCAGCTCAAATCTGGATGAGTTTTTCGAGATTCGCGTAGCTGGAATCAAACAACAGATTGAAAGCGAAACGAGCGACGTGGGTCCTGACGGTTTGAGCCCCACAGAGCTGTTCGATCGCATTCAGAAGACGGTGCGCGAGCTGGTGGGAACGCAGTATACGCTTTGGAAAAACGAGTTGCTGCCCGAGCTGGCAAAGAACGGGATTTACGTGCGCGAAATCGCGGAGTTGTCGGCGAAACGCACTGCCTGGGCAAATCGTTACTTTCAACAGGAAGTTTTCCCAATGCTGACCCCGCTTGCCGTGGACGCCAGTCATCCATTCCCGCATCTGTTGAACCGGAGCCACAATCTGCTGGTGCGCGCGAAGACGCGCCGTCGTGGCGAGCCGCTGCACGCCATTGTTCAGGTTCCGCGAGTTGTGCCGCGGCTTATCCTTATGCCTCGTGGCACCGGCGCGAACGAGCCATGGGAATACATTTATCTGGCGTCCCTAATTAAACAGCATATCGGCGAATTGTTTCCCGGCTTAATCCTGGACGGCGTGCACGCGTTTCGCGTTACCCGCAACAGCGATCTCTACATTGACGATGAGGAAGCGGAGAACCTTTTGCGAACAATCGAGCAGGAACTGCGGCGCACCAGCCGTGGCAACGCCGTGCGGCTGGAAGTGGAAGCCGATTGTCCCAAAGATTTTCTCGAGCTCCTCCTCGAGTTTTTCAATCTGTCTGAAGCGGACGCTTACAAGCTCGATGGCCCATTGACGATGACGCACCTTGCGCCGCTGGTTGCCAACGACGCATTTGGCAAGTTGAAAGACCGGCCGTTTCAACCGGCCCGCGATCCGGCGTTGCCGCCACACGCGGATTTCTTCGAAGTGTTACGACGCCAGGATGTGTTGCTGCATCATCCTTACGACAGTTTTGATGAAGTCGTTGAGTTACTTGAGACCGCGGCAAAAGATCCGCAGGTGCTTGCCATCAAGATAACGCTGTACCGCACAAGCGGAGATTCGCCCATTGTGGAGGCGCTCATCGACGCGGCTAACGCAGGAAAACAGGTGACCGCGATTGTAGAGCTGCGTGCGCGTTTCGACGAGGCAAGCAATATTCAGTGGGCGCGGCGTTTGGAAGAAGCGGGCGCGCACGTGATCTATGGTGTGGTCGGTCTCAAGACGCATTGCAAGGCGATGTTGATTGTTAGACGGGACGCCGACGAGCTCCGGCGTTACATCCATCTGGGCACGGGAAATTATCACCCGCGCACGGCGCGCATATACACCGATTTCAGTCTCCTCACCAGCGAACCGGAGATAAGCGAAGAGGTGGCGACCGTTTTCAATACGCTTACCGGTCTCGCCGGTTACCCGGGCTTGAAAAAATTGATGGTTTCGCCGTTCGACATGCACAGTCGGTTCATCAAACTGATCGAGCGCGAGCGCGACAACGCGCTGGCGGGCAAGCCGGCCCGTATCGTCGCAAAAATGAACGCACTGGTGGATCAGGAGATCATTGAGAAACTCTACGAGGCCTCCTGCGCAGATATAACCATCGACCTGTTCGTGCGCGGGATCTGTTGCTTGCGTCCAAAAGTTCCCGGTCTTAGCGACAACATTCGTGTCATCAGCATTGTTGGCCGGTTTCTCGAGCACAGCCGGATCTTTTATTTCGAAAATGCCGGTCAGCCGCGCGTTTTTCTTTCCAGCGCGGATTGGATGCCGCGTAATTTTTACCGGCGAATCGAGTTGGCCTTCCCGATCGAAACCCCCGCGTTGCGTGATCAAATCGTCAATGATGTTATTCCGGCCTTTCTAAATGATCGTGTGAAGGCGCGTGAGTTGCAGCCGGACGGCACGTACCGCCGCTTAAAACCGGAGGGCGCAGAACCGCGCAGGCAGGCGCAGTGGCAATTTCGGGAAGTATCCCGCGAGCGCATGAAAAAGCTTGGTGGTTCCACAAAAAAAGCCCGTGCGGACCGGCTGGTGCCAATTGCGGTTGTCGACGAAAGCGGTGCCACAGGAGCGACGAAATCGGAGAAGCAGTGAAGAAAAGAATCCTCGTCATTGATATTGGCGGGTCCAACGTGAAAGTGATGATTTCGCGCGCACAACGGCGAAAATTCAAGTCAGGCCCGGAAATGACGCCGCGCGAACTGGTGACTGAGCTCAAGTCGCTGTTGCAGGATTGGACGTTCGACGCGATTTCGATGGGGTTCCCGGCGCCGGTCCGCAATGGCTGTATCATGTGCGAGCCGAAACATCTTGGACCGGGATGGGCACGATTCAATTTTGAAAAGTCGTTAGGCAAGCCGGTCCGGATTATCAATGACGCCGCGATGCAGGCCCTCGGCAGTTATCGCGGTCGGCGGATGTTGTTTCTCGGTCTGGGCACCGGACTGGGTTCGACATTGATTTGGGAAAGCAACGTGCTCCCACTCGAGCTCGGCGATCTGCCTTATGGCAGCGATCACATCATCGAGGATTACCTCGGCAAGTCTGGACTTAACCAGCTCGGCGAAAAGAGATGGAGGGGTGAAGTCCTGCGCGCGGTCGGCTTATTGAAGAAATCCCTTATTGCCGATTACGTGGTTCTCGGCGGCGGCAGTGCGAAAAAATTGGACGAGCTGCCGGAAGGCGTCGAGGTGGGACACAATCGTAACGCTTTTCTCGGCGGGGTCCGCCTCTGGCAAACCGATCAGCGCGCGCGGCGGCCAAAGTGGAAAATCTTGTGAGCCGGTAACGCGGTGAAAAATGTTAAAAAAGTTACAAGAGTTAAATTGGCCAAACCCCAACTCTTTCCCGTTTTAACTTTGTAACCGTTGTAACCCTTTTAACCTTGTTATCATGCAACTCTATTTTCTAAGACATGGCGAGGCCGACTGGCCGGGCTGGACAAAGCCGGACGACGAGCGGCCGCTCACCGATTTCGGCAAGAAAGAAGTGCGTCAGGTAGCGAAATTTCTCGACCGCCTGAAGGTGAAGCCGGATTTGATCGTGACCAGCCCGTTGCCGCGGGCATCGCAGACGGCGGAGATTGCTGCGGAAGGTCTAAAAACGAAGCTGCGGGAAGACGAAGCTCTCGAGCCGGGATTTGGCATGAGCGAGCTGCAGACTTTGTTGAAGCGGCATCGCTCAAAGGTTTTGATGCTGGTCGGCCACGAACCGGATTTTTCAAGCGTGATTTCCGCGTTAACCGGCGCTTCCCTCAAGGTTTCCAAAGCCGGTGTGGCGTTGGTCGATATCGATCCCGAGACCGAGAAAGGAAGACTTCTCTGGCTGTTCCCGCCAAAATTCGCGCG
>DATFXC010000013.1:0-5397 GCA_035258625.1 Candidatus Udaeobacter sp.
GCTCCGAGATTTCACACCCGACTTACCGCGCCGCCTACGCACCCTTTACGCCCAATGAATCCGAACAACGCTTGAGACCTCTGTATTACCGCGGCTGCTGGCACAGAGTTAGCCGTCTCTTCCTCTTCGGGTACTATCAACGCAAATACAGTTAATATTTACGCATTGTTCCCCAATGACAGGAGTTTACAATCCGAAGACCTTCATCCTCCACGCGGCGTCGCTCCTTCAGGGTTTCCCCCATTGAGAAAAATTCTCGACTGCTGCCACCCGTAGGTGTCTGGGCCGTGTCTCAGTCCCAGTGTGGCTGGTCGTCCTCTCAGACCAGCTACCCGTCAAAGCCTTGGTGAGCCGTTACCTCACCAACTAGCTGATAGGCCGCGGGCCCCACAAGAAGCGTCAGGTTGCCCCGACTTTAATTTCGAAAGGATGTCCTCTCTAATCACATGCGGTATTAATTCGCCTTTCGGCGAGCTATCCCCCACTTCCTGGCAGGTTGCCCACGTGTTAAGCACCCGTTCGCCACTAAACTTTCCACCGTATTGCTACAACGAAAAGTCTCGTCCGACTTGCATGTCTTATCCACGCCGCCAGCGTTCGTTCTGAGCCAGAATCAAACTCTCCGTTAAAAACGACCCCCGAATCTCTTCGGGGCAGCTTGAAGTCCCACGTACGCGGGACCGATCTGACTTTTCATTTACCGCGTGGGAATCGGAAACCGATTCCTTTACGCGGGTTTGTCCGATCTAAATCTTTGATTTCAAAGAAGATCGACAGATAACGCACAATTCAATGTTTGCTGACTTTCCATCGACGGACTTCCACCAGTGAAATCCGCGACCACACTGTCAAAGATCCCAATTCCTCCAGTACAAGGCAAAACCCGACCTCCCCATCAAACCTGACGAAAGATCGGCTCGACCCTGAGCCTGGAAGAACACCAGCCGTGCATTCAACTGGTCCGCTTATCGCAGGGAAAACAACTTAACGAAGCCCGGCAATTCGTCAACAGAAAACTCTTGAATTTTTGTTCCATTCCCGGGAACGGTCGCCGCGGCGACCTGCTGATTGCGCCCTCGTCGATCACGAACTTTCTCAAACTTTCAACGATCAACTACCAACCTCTATTGTCAGTGCAATTTCCTGATAACGTACTTCACATTTGTCGCGGGTGGATGATTTCCATACGTCCTTGTCGCCATTCCGAGTTTGATCGCGCCAACTTTTTCCATCGCCTTTTGAGAGCGAACGTTGTCTTCTCCGACAAAGAACACAACGCTCTCAACAAACTTGAAAGCGTGATTCAGCAATAAGCGTTTCGTTTCCGCGTTGAACCTGCCGCCCCAGTATTTCCGCGCGAGAAACGTCCACCCAATTTCGATCTCCGATTTCTCTGCATCATATCCGTAGAACCGCGTCGACCCGATAATCTGTTGAGTTTTATTGTCGATCACAACAAACGCTCCGCCCGATTCCATCGCTTCTTTGAAGAAGATTCGAAATACATTTTCCTTGTAGCGATCACACTCCGGATGCTGCTCCCAAATGAGCGGATCCGACGCGACCGCAAACAAATCGTCCCAATCTTCCGGCGTCAGCGGCCGCAGCTCGATCAGTTCGCCTTTCAGATGTGGTTGAAGATCGAATGACATTCCAAGCACGAATCAACCAGCCTTCATTCAATTTGTCATCCCAAGCGAGGTCGAGGGATCTCTGGAGTTACGGCTTGGCAAGCACGAATTCGTGGGTTTTACAGTTGACCCAGAAGGAGATCGCTTCGGTAAACTTGCTTCCGCTTGCTTATTAGTCTCTGGCACAGCAAATTTACGCGCCGAAAAGCAAAGAGCGGTTCCGGCGTAATGAACACGATTGATTTCGCAGTCGGTATTGGGGGTGAGAACGGCCAGGGGATCGCTTCCACCGGGAACATTCTGGCGCTTATCTTTGCGCGGCGTGGGCTGCATCTCAACGCCTACAACGCTTACCAGTCGATCATCCGTGGGGGTCATACCTTTCTGACAATTCGCGCGAGTGACGGGCCGGTTCGCAACATGGGTGACAAGATCGATGTCTTCATTCCTCTCAATCAAGACACCATGGATCGGCACCTGCATCTGTTGAAGAGCGGCGCGAGCGCCATTTACGACAAAGATAAAGTCACGCCCGGAACGGCGGCGGACGGCGTCCAACTCTGCGCCATGCCGATGAAGGAATTGACCAAGGGCAACAAGCTCGCGGTCAACACTGCTGCTCTTGGCGCGACGCTCCAATTACTGGGGATTGAATCGGAACCGCTCGAGACCGTCATTTCGCGGCAATTTAAAAAGAAAGGCGACGCCGTGATCGCCGAAAACGTGGCGATCGCTCGCGCAGGCTACGATTACGCGGCGCAAAATTTTACGGCGTTTTCCTGGAAAGCACCGCACGGAGACAAGCCGCTCGGAATAATTACCGGCAACCAAGCCATCGCCATGGGTGGAGCGGCGGCAGGCGTGAAGTTTTACGCGGCGTATCCGATGAGCCCATCCACCGGCGTGTTGATGTGGATGGCGGCGCACGCGCGCGAGCTCGGCATCATGGTGCGGCAAGTCGAAGACGAGATCGGCGTGATGAACATGGTGATCGGCGCAGCCCATACCGGCTGCCGCGCCATGTGCGCAACCAGCGGCGGCGGATTTGCGCTGATGAGCGAGGCCGTCGGGATGGCGGGTATGATTGAGACGCCGATTGTTTGCATCGATGTGCAACGCGCCGGACCGGCGACAGGTGTGCCAACCAAGACCGAACAAGGCGATCTCTGGCAGGTTCTGGGCGCTGGTCAGGGTGATTATCCGCGCATTGTCGTCGCGCCGACGAATCAGTTGGATTTATTTCACACGATTCCGGAGTTGTTCAACCTCTGCGACAAATACCAATGTCCCGGTCTGGTCTTGTCCGATCTGCTGATTTCCGAAGGAACGACCAGCATCGATCCGGATGATCTCGACTTTGCGGTGAAGGTTGACCGCGGCGAATTGATTCTGCCTAACGGCAACGGAAGCGGCCTGAATGCCGCCAGCGGCTACAACGACAACACGTATCTGCGTTACAAGAACACGCCGAGTGGAATTTCTCCGCGCGCCGTGCCGGGAGTGCCCGGTCACATTTTTACCGCCGCGACCGACGAGCATGATGAAGACGGCACGCTCATCAGCGATGAATTCACCAATCCGCAAAAGCGGCGGATGATGGTGGAGAAACGCGCCCGCAAAATGCAGAGCGCGATCAACGACATCGCGCCGCCGAAACTGGTTGGTCCGGAGAACGCTGATATCACGCTGGTGGGTTGGGGCTCGACCGCCGGCGTAATCCGGGAAGCGGTGGAAAAACTCGCAGGCGAAGAAGGCATCGTGGCCAATCAGCTCGCCATTAAATGGATTGTGCCGCTGCATGCGGCGGAAATCGGCGCCATTCTTGCGCGCAGTAAGAATGTCATAGTGGTTGAGAACAATCACAGTGGCCAATTCGCCCGTTATCTCCGGAGCGAAACCGGCTTTCCTGCGCACGGTCACATCCGCAAGTACGACGGCGAGCCATTCATGCCACACCACATTGTCGACGCAGTGAAAGGGCAGCTAGCCGGCCAAACCCGCCTTTCTGTCCCTGTCCATGAAGTTAACGCCTAACGAACTATGACCGCACCCGCTGCACCGCCCGCCACCACTGATCCCGGTCAATTAACGAAAGAGACTTACCGCGGCCGAATTCATCCCGATTGGTGTCCCGGCTGCGGCGATTTCTCCGTGCTCGCCTCGCTTCAAGCGGCTCTGTTCGAGCTCGGGCTGCAACCGCATCACATCTGCGTCATCAGCGGCATCGGCTGTTCATCGAATCTGCCCGGTTACGTCAACACTTACGGAATGCACACGCTCCACGGCCGCGCGCTCGCGGTTGCGACTGGAGTCAAGCTTGGCAATCACGAACTGAAGGTGATTTGCGCTGGCGGCGACGGCGACGGGTACGGAATTGGCGGCAACCATTTCGTTCACACCATGCGGCGCAACGTTGATCTCACTTATATCGTGATGGACAACCAGATCTACGGCTTAACGACCGGCCAGGTCTCGCCCACGAGCGTCAAGGGAATGAAAACCAAGAGCACGCCGTACGGAAGCGTTGAGAACCCGATCAACCCGATCCCGATGGCAATCGTTGGCGGTGCCACGTATGTGGCACGCGCGTTCAGCGGCAAACAGAAACACATGGTCGAAATGTTCAAGGGCGCCATCCAACACAAGGGCTTTGCGCTGGTGGACGTCTTCAGTCCTTGCGTCACCTATAACAAGGACAACACCTACCAATGGTTTAATCCACGCGTGAAAATTCTCGAAGAACAGGGCCACGACCCGACCGATTTCCACAAAGCGATTGAGCGCGGTTATCAGTGGGGCGAAGAAATTCCTATTGGATTGTTTTGGCGTCGGACAGACCTGCAAACCTTGGAAGATCTGGAACCGGTGTTGCACACAGGCGAAGGCCCGCTCGCGTTTCGCAATCTCGGAATTTCCCCGGAACAATCTAAGCGCCTCATCCAGGAACTCCTGTAGGGGCGGTCTCTGACCGCCGATTCTGTAGTGGCAGGCCTGCATTTTCTCAACGCTCAGCTATCAACTATCAACTATTAACCGCTTGATGATGTTAGCCGCCTTGATCCAAGGCTTCTTCAGTCCCCAGGCTATCGCGTTGTCCGCTTAGTTCACCCTGCTGGTGCCGGTGCACCCGAGCGCTGCTCGCCCGGACGCGACTCTGCCCGCGTAAGCTTTTGTCCCCGACGTGAGAAGCCCCAATTTCCGACAGCGAGACACATGCAGCCGGTGCCTTCGGCACAACCCTGGCAGCAATAGATCTCGCCGTCGTGCGTATATCCTTCGCCAGGCCACTCATTCTTGACCATTCTGCAACCGGGACACGCCGGTACTGGAATCGAGTTCACCAACGAATCGCTTTCATCGATTTCTCTCAACGCAAGTTTCCTGTCCGTTAGGCCTTTCATAAAACAGAAATCGATTCTAACGGGACTCCTGCGCGGGTCGCTGGATCTAACCACGAATTCACACCAATGAACACGAATGGTTACTGTAAATAATTTGTGGATGGAAAACCGTCCGAAAATTCGTGTCTATTCGTGTCCCACTCGCGGTTACCAACTGTTCGACTTGGTTAGGCGGTCTGCGAAGTTTTCTGGAACGACGGAAGCGACTCGTCGATAACAACCCACGGCAATTTATCTTCGAGCCAAATCGCTTTCTGCGGCGCAAACGGAGTCGGATCGTCGAGCGATGCAATCGTAACATCGATCACCTCGGAACCTTTGGTCGATTCAAAAAACAGATGAGTGCCGCAACATGCGGCAAACGA
>DATFXC010000014.1:0-12929 GCA_035258625.1 Candidatus Udaeobacter sp.
GTTGAACCAACTGCCCGTATTTCTGAACCTCGAATGTTTTTTCTCGATGTAGTGACCGTAAACAACGTCAAGATTCTTGCGCTTTAATTCTTCCAACATCCGAATGATTTCTTCCGGTGGATTCTGGCCGTCATCGTCCAGGACCGCCACAGACTGACCCCGAGCGTGGCTGAGACCGGCCAGGACGGCACTGTGCTCACCGAAATTCCGACTTAAGTGTACGAACGTCACGGTTTGCGGAAATTTTTCGGCCAATTCGAAGCAGACCACTTCGCTCTCATCCTTGGAACCGTCATTCACCAAAATGATGTCGAAAGGCTTGGTGGCGAAAATCGTTTGGATGTGCTCAACGAGAGGTCCGATTGTGCGACTGCCGTTGTAGACTGGAATCACTAGAGATAGTTCGACAGTCTCTCGTTCGTCGGTCATGAGGTGGGCCTATAAATAGCGCTCCCGAGCTTCGCAAAAAAGTGCAAAAAGTATAGCAAACGTGTCGCCCAGACTTACGGTTCACCCATGCCGCTCAATCGCGAACTTTTTTCCGGTGCCGACGTTCTAATAACAGGCGGCCTCGGATTTATTGGCTCTTCGCTGGCTCGGCGGCTTGTAGCCCTACAGGCAAAGGTAACGTTGGTTGATAGTTTGATTTCGGAATACGGTGGCAACCTGTTTAACATCCATGATTTTCGCGACAAGGTGAGCATTGAGCTTACTGACGTCCGCGATTCAAAGGCTATGGCCATATTGATCAAAAAGCGTGACTTTCTTTTTAATCTTGCCGGTCAGACAAGCCACCTCGATTCGATGGCCGGTCCGTTGATGGACTTAAACATCAACACCGTTGCGCAACTGCATATTCTGGAGGCATGTCGGTTGTACAATCCGGATGTGAAAATCGTCTTTGCCAGCACCCGACAGATTTACGGCCGCCCAGAGTATCTGCCGGTAGACGAACAGCATCCAACGAACCCAGTTGATATAAACGGCATTAACAAGCTGGCGGGTGAATCTTATCATCTGCTTTACAACAACATTTATAAAGTCCGAGCGTGCGCTTTGCGTTTAACTAATACTTATGGTCCAGGTATGCGCGTTAAAGACGCGCGCCAGACGTTTCTGGGTGTTTGGCTTCGCCGCGTCATCGAAGGAAAACCAATTCAGGTTTACGGTGACGGAAGACAGCTGCGGGATTTTAATTTCGTTACCGACGTGGTAAAAGCGCTGCTGCAGGCCGCCGGCGACCCGGCATCTGAAGGTCAACTCTTCAATCTGGGACATTGGGAACACATCAGCCTTGAGGAGTTGGCGGCTTTGCTTGTGCGATTGAATAAGCATGGACGTTACGAGCTGATCCCGTTCCCTGCCGATCAAAAGGCTATCGACATTGGCGACTATTATGGCGATTTCAGCAAGATCCGGAAGGCGCTTGGCTGGTCTCCTGAGGTCCCACTCGAAAACGGCCTCGCAATGACGCTGGCATATTACAAGAAACATCACGCGCATTACTGGAATTCCAAAACATGATTCTGATGAACACGACACGGGACAACCAAAATGCCTGTGCGGGCATGCGACTGCGGATAATTACACTTATAGATGGTCCTTTGTCGGTTTGAAGGATGAACAGTCATAACCCTGAAAAACTGTCAACCCCTACTGCCCCTCCGAAACCGCAGTTCGATACTTCCTCGGCTTGGCCTCGCTGGGCCGTTTTATTGGCAGGATTGTCTCTTTTGCTGGTCGGAGTTTTAGTTTTCAGCAACTTCTTACTACTTGATAAAGTACTCTTGTATAAAGATGTCGGGGCCGACTCTGTAAACGATTCGTATCCGTATTTCGTTCATCTCTCGGATTACATCCGGCGTGAGGGCCTTCCTTCGTGGTCTTTCTGTGTCGGCATGGGCCAAAGTCTCTTTTATCTTACGGGTAGCCTAATCTGGGAGCCCGTTATATGGCTGCCTAGAGAAGTCATTGCTCATGCACTGGTATTCCAACATCTGTTCAAAACTCTGATAGCTGGATTGCTGTGCTTCCGATTTCTTCAGCTGCGCGGTCTTACTTTGCACGCTTCGTTATTGGGTTCGCTCCTGCTCGCTTTCTCTTCCTCCATGTGCACGGGTAGCTGTTGGGTTGTCAGCGCCGATGAGACTGTAGGATTTATCTTTCTGTTGTTCGCGATGGAAGAAGCCATCTCTCGTGGCCGGTGGATTTATATTCCGATGGCGGTCGCTCTGATGGGTCTGGTTACCGTATTTCATTTCTACTTGAGCGCGGTGTTGCTCTGCTTGTATGTTCCGACCCGGCTCTTCGAAATACACGGGTGGCGGCCGGTGGAGTTAGGCACTGCTTGCACTCGTCTTGCACTCTTCGCTTTCTTGGGTGTTGGGTTGGCGGCTGTGATCTGCTTTGGAAGCGCACATTCTATTTTGAATAGTCCGCGCGGCTCGGGTACCATTGGCAACTTCACTTGGGGCCCAACGCCGTCGCTATTTCAACTGGAGTCGCCTGTCTACTATGTGACAGCCGCGCTGCGACCGTTTTCAACGGATATGCTCGGAACTGGGGATGATTTTCGGGGCTGGGTAAACTATTTCGAGGCGCCGATGACCTATTGCGGACTGCTTTGTCTGCTTATAGTACCGCAAGTGTTTCTGGGAGCCAGTCGCCGGCAGCGAATTCTCTGCGGTCTGTTTCTGGGTTTTGTATTTGTTCCAGTGATTTTTCCTTGGTTCCGGTATCTGTTTTGGATTTTTCAGGGGGGCTACTTCCGAGCGTTTTCATTGTTCTCCGTGCTTGGAATCATCACCTTAGGTATGACCGCTTTCTCACGCTATACCCAGGGCAAGCCTCTTAATCTATTCATTCTGGGCGCGAGTTTACTTCTATTACTGAGCGTTCTGTACTTGCCCAGCCATGAAATACAGATGCTTATTAGTAAACAACTTAAACAGACCGTTGCAATTTTCCTCATTCTATACGCAGCTATGCTGATCGGCGGTCAGATCGCAAATCGACAAAGCATCGCCGGGCCAATCATTCTGTTGTTATCCGCGATCGAGCTTGTCCATTTCGATCGAATAACTGTGAATCGTCCCACTGTTACCAAGCAAGAATTACGTGAACGGGTCGGCTTTAATGACGAGACTGTTGATGCCATCGGAGATATAAAAGCCAGTGATAGCTCCTTGTTCCGAATCACCAAAACCTGGGGCTCGGGACCTGCCACGCGTCCTAGTTATAACGACGCGATGGTCTTTAACTACTATGGCACGATGTCCTACAGCTCTTTTAACAATCTTGACTACATCAAGTTCCTGCTTGCCGTGGATGCCATTTCGAGTGTTGATATTGCAACAGACGCACAATGGTCACCAGGCTTGGTAGGGCACCCTTTACTCTCGATTTTGGCTTGCGAGAAGTACATACTGACAAAAGATCCGGTGCCATTCGAGGGCGCTGAGCAGTTCGAATTTGTTCGGCGCTACGGCGCCATTTATCTCTTTCGCTACAAGTTTTCTCTCCCGTTTGGGCTCGTATTCTACCATTACATTCCCGAAGATATTTTTTTGCAGCTGCCGAGTTCAATGAAGCCAGAAGCCCTTCTGTATGCAGCTGTTCTGTCGGCGCAAAGTGTTGCTGACAAACCAAGGCTCTCGCAGCTAAGCCTCGATGAATTAAAGGAGCAAATGAGCACAACCTCGATTCCAGATGCTCTTGCCGAGCGCCGAGCAGCGGCAATGAATATCCATTCATTTAGGCAAACACGAATCGATGGGACGATTCGAGTCAATCAGAATGGAATCGTCGTGTTTCAGATGCCGTTCGATGCCGGTTGGCATGCTTTCACCGATGGCCGTGCGATACCTACGCTTAAGGTGGACGGCGGGCTGCTAGGCGTCGCCCCGAAGGATGGCGAACATCAGATCGAGTTGCGTTACCAGCCTCCTCTACTGTATGCCGGAGCAGCCGTCAGCGTACTATCTTGCGCCGTTCTTTTATTCAGCCTCTGGCGATGGCCGCGGATTCGCTTAGTTAATTGAACATGTTTGGAGCTGTCTGCCGAAAGCAACAGTTGCTGATCGTGCTCTTATCTGTCGTGGCAGCTGTTCGCGTCTTCATCTTCGCGGCTGCCTTCCCGTTTTTCAGTAGTGGCGATGAGGATTTACATTTCGACCTTATCACACAGTACTCCGCCGGGCGGCTGCCGCGTACATTCGATGTACTGACGAATGAATCCCTCAGTTTTATCGTTCCGTACGCTTCGCCAGAATTCCTTCAAACGCCCGATCAGTTCCCGCACGCTCAATTTCCACCACCTCTGTGGAAACAATCAGCCGCGGAGGCAGCCCGCATTATTGAAGTGACAAAGGCTGCCTGGGAAAAGGAGATCAATTGGGAATCTTCCCAACCGCCGCTGTATTACGCGTTTGCTGGGTTTTGGTGGAGGATTGGGCAATACATCGGACTAACACAGATTGAATCGTTGTACTGGATTCGTTTCCTTAATTGCCTGCTTATCTCGATACTAGTCTGGCTTGGTTATGTGGTTGTGCGAACTATCGGACTTGAGCATCTCGGCTTAAGCATTGGCGTACCCCTGCTGCTTGCATTCATGCCACAGGATGTGCTGTACGTTCTTAGCAACGATGTGCTGTCCCCGGTTTGTTTCGGCGTGGTGTTCCTTTGTGCTTTGCAATGGTTAAAGACGCATAGACCCAGCGTTTTGCTTGGAGTGCTCACAGGCCTGGCGATCGCGGCAACCTATCTTACAAAGCTAAGTAACCTGCCTTTGCTCACAGTCGCAATCATCGCGATTACTGCGAAATGGCTACAGATGCTTCGGCACCAACCTGGCGTCACAACTCTTTCGCTCATCCTGACGATTCTATGTGCCGGAGTCCCAATCGGCGGGTGGATGCTCTGGAGCAAGCTTCATTTCGGCGATGTCGCTGGCTCCACGACTGCGATCGCACTTCTTACCTGGACACCGAAACCGCTCGCCGATTGGTGGCGCCATCCCATTTTCTCTCCACAAGGCCTATGGACTTTTTGGTCGGAAGTAATCGCGAGGTTTTGGCGCGGCGAGCTAATGTGGCAGAATCGTGAATTGAGTTGGCGTGTCGCCGACTCATTTTATGCGATCTCATCTCTGCTGTTGTTCTGTGCCGCGCTGATCGGAATACGACAGCACAACATGCTATCAACGTTCCAGCGGCAGGCGCTCTTCCTCGCCGCCCTCACATTCGTCGCAGCGCTCGCATTTTTTGCGCTGCTTTCCGTTTGGTTCGATTTTGGCCAATGCATTTATCCATCTCGTGCACACCCGTATTTCACGTCGGGCCGCTTGATGAGTGGGGCGTTGATTCCATTTGCGTTGCTGTATGTCTATGGCATCGGCTACCTCTTGCGGCGAGTTGGCCCGGTTGCTCCAATCATCGTGGTCGTTGGGGTCATGACATTCGCGACTGTGTCAGAGATTTTCATTAACCGCGCCGTGTTCGTGAGCGAGCACAACTGGTTTCATCTCTAGGAGGTTTCTGCGGTCGTCGGAAGCGCGATCTGACGTCTACGCGACTCCGCGTCTCCTCCGTGAAAGCCGCGCCGCGAGGCGCATGACAGGCATCGGTGTTACTCGAGCCAGGAGCATCAGCAGCTTCATAGGGAGTCCAGGGACCACCAATGGCCGCTCTGCTTCCAGTGCTGCAAGCGCGTGGCGCACAACTTGTCCAACCGAGACCACTATAAACTTCGGACCAATGTCCGGCTGAGCGCCGCTGCGCTTGGCTACTTGCTGGAATTCGGTCACTACAGGACCAGGGCAAAGAGCGCATACGGTCACGCCTGTTGCACAGAGCTCGGCTCGAAGCGCTTCAGAGAAGCTCGTCACATACGCTTTGGTTGCGGCGTAGACTGCGGAGCCCGGGATCGGAAGAAAGCCAGCCGACGAACTGACGTTGAGAATGCCTCCGCGCCGTTTCGCGATCATCTGTGGAAGCAAATGGCGAGTAAGCGAAGTTAGCGCCGCGACGTTTACCAGCGTCATTTCGTTGTTGCGAACGGGATCGCTCTTCGCGAATGGACCGCTGTCGCCGAGTCCGGCGTTGTTGATTAAAAGATCGACTTCGAGTTTTTCGCGATCAAGCCACTCCAGGAAAGCCCGCGACTGGGCAAGATCAGCGAGATCAACTTTTCGAATGTGAACAAGAAGCTTTGGATGCCCTCGTTGCAGTTGATCAGCTAGCTCGATCAGTCTTTCATCACGCCGTGCGATCAAAATGATCGAATGCGCGCGACCGGCGAGTTGGCGCGCAAATTCGCGGCCGATACCAGCCGAAGCACCCGTGACCAGCGCATTACAACCATCGAGTTTCATCGTCCCTGCAAAGATTCCAGCTCCCGCTTTGTCAATGCCCGCCAATGTCCCCGCTGTAAATCACCGAGGCGCAGACTGCTGATTCGAACACGGACAAGATGTTTTACGTGATATGCAGCGGCTTCGAACATGCGGCGAATCTGCCGATTGAGTCCCTGGCGCAATACAATGCGCAGGCGGGTGGGCGCGATACAGTGAAGTCGCGCAATTTTTGCTTGCTCACCGTCGAGAAACATTCCGCGCGACAATTTCGCTGTGAGCGCTGGATCCCACGGCCGATCGAGTGTCACCTCGTATTCCTTCTCGATTTTGTAACGCGGATGCGTAAGACGTTGCGCGAGTTCGCCATCATTCGTGAGGAGGAGCAGACCTTCGGTTTGCGCGTCCAGGCGTCCGATGTTGAATAGCCGCGAAAATTTTGCCGGGAGCAAATCAAAGACAGTGTCGCGGACGTGCGGATCTCTCCGAGTCGAAACAAATCCGGCCGGTTTATGCAACATGATGGTGAGCGGTGGGGCCGCGCGAACAAGTTTACCATCCACCTTGACGTGGTCGCGCGCGCCCGGCTGCGCGTTGAAATTTGTGCAGATTTTGCCGTTAATGGTAACGCGGCCTGCTGCGATCAATTCGTCGCACTGCCGGCGCGATCCGACTCCGGCAGCGGCGAGGTAGCGGTTCAAGCGCATCGCGCTCTATTGAAGCGTTAACGGAGCGCCGCTTCAACGCTTCACCCGTCAAACGTTTCAACGGTCCTAAACGTCCGGCTTGGTCTTCGGCAGGCCGATGACTTTCTGACCGTCCTTCCACTGACCGCGCTTCTTCAGAACTTCGACCCTCTCGAAGCGTTTCAGCACGTTGCGCTTGGCGGCAATGGTACTAGCCCCTTTTAAACTGCGGTGTTGCGACATAGCCGGGTTGAAAGTTAAACAGTTAAATGGTTACGACGGAAACCGAACGGCCACATTAAGCTATCGCGAAAGTTTTTCAAGAAACACACGGAACACTTTTCACTTAGAGCTGATTGCTAAGCACGACGTACGTGCCGCATGTAGTGACCTGGTGATAAATGTGAAACCGGCTGGTTACTCGCTCTTTCCAGTAGTCCGCCCGGCTCTGTTCCACAATGAGGTAAACCGCCTCTGCTCGACCCCATCTGTCGAGGACCGTCTGTTCGTCCAGGAAGATGTCGCTAGCTGGTGTGCCGATCGGGGCTTCCTTCCGGGGATTTTGATTAACAAAAAAGAATTTGCGGTTCAGATAAAAAATAAGGCTGCTGCTGTTGTCCAGCGGCCCTTCGAAAAACGCGTGACCGCCTGTCTCGAGCCGCGGATTCAGAAAACGAGCTACATCGGCGAGTGAGAAATAGGGTGCGGCATGCGCTACGCCTACAACCATGCTGAGTCCGGCCGGAATCATCGACAGCGCCACCGCGATGGCCGCGAGTTTCTCGCGCCGTCTGAAAATAAAGTAGAGCGCTACAATCGAGAAAAACACGAAGGAGATAGCAGTAATCGCAATCAAAGGCCGCAGTGCTACCCACGCGGACACCGGCATATCGCGCAGTGCCTTCCAGGCGGTCCAGCGCGCGTCCATTACTCCCCAATTTCTGTTTGGAGCGCGCGTTGCCGCGGCAAACACTGCTCCCGCGGCGGCTGCTAAACCGGCGAGACCCACCGCGATCACCCCTGCTGAGCGCAATCCCTGCGGGGTTCGGTCCCATGCGACGGCTGCCCAAAGCGCAAATGCGCTCCACATGCTCATGGAATAGTAGTCCTGCCGCTGGCCCAGGAAGAGCAATGGAACAAACACCACGCCCATCCAGCAAAGCAGTAATCCATCGCCGAAATTGATCTCGCGCGGGCGTATCACGCGGCGCCAGGCAAAAATCACGCCCGGCAGCAGCGCGATGGACCATGGAAACCACCAGACGAAATGCAGGATTACAAATTGATATCCAGGCACTCCCAGAAAATCGTGCGTTTCATCGGTAAGTCCCCGCAGGTGTCCCAGCCATTCGGACCTGATCAACAAGCGAAAATAATGCGGGAAATGCCATTGCGCCCAGATGTGCCAGGGCGCCACGATCAAAAGAAAAATCGCCGCATATTCCCACCGCAGCAGCCCGCGAAAGCGTATCCTTGCTTCGCGATAAAAAATCGAGAGCAAAACGAGAATCGCAGCGGGATAAACGATCCCGAGCAAACCTTTGGTGAGACAAGCCAGCGCGCAAAAAATCCAAACACCGGCGAACCAGACGCTGCGACGCCGCCTGCGCTCATAACCGGATAGTCCACAGAAAATCGCTCCGGCGATGAATGCGCTGACCAGCGGTTCGGGCATCACAATGCGCGCCAGCAGAAACGTCCCGCAGAAGCTGAGACAAATCAGACCGGCAATGAAACCGCGCCAGTAATCGGACAGCTTTTCGCCGATCAAAAAGATAAGCGCAGCGGTGGCCACTACGGCGAGCGCGACCGGCAGCCGAGCCGCTGCCTCATTCACCCCGAGAACCTTGTACGACGCGATGATGAGCCAGTAGAGCAGAGGCGGTTTTTGCAGACGCGGTATTCCGTTGTTCGTTGGGAGCAGCCATTGATGGCTCTCGAGCATCTCGCGCGCTGCTCCGGCATATTGGCCTTCGGTCTCGCTGTAGAGGTCGCCGGTGCCAATGGTCACGACGTGCAACAGCGCCGCCAGCGCAATCAAGATCACCAGCAGAGCGTGGCGCGTGGGCGGCGGCGGCAGCGCCGGCGGCTCCAGCAGCGTTTCTTCAATGCTTAAAGTGCGCGCGCCCGCAGTCATTGGATAGATTCTCCATCGGAAACCGTTCCGGTTCGGGATTCGCCTTCGGGATGTTCACTGGATTCGCCGCTGCCGTATTTTTTCCAATGCTCGGGTAAACGTAGCAGTTTTCCGGTCGGCATCTCTATCAGCGCGAGCATCTGGCGGCACTCTGCGATCAGGGTCTTGTCTTCCGGCCGTATTATGCGAAATGCGCACCAAAACCGGGCTCGCTCCACGTTGTCCAGCCAACCCTCGATCACCAGCCGGTCACCGAGCTTGGCGGCGCGGCGATAATCGATCTGGGTCCGAACCACTACCGGGTACGTTTGCTTTTCGGCCATTTCCCTTAACGCGAGGCCGAGTTCCTCCACCAGATGTGTGCGGGCGATTTCGATAAAACGCAGATACGCGATATTGGATACGACGCCTCCGCAATCAGTATCGAAAAACATCACCTGCATTTCTGTGCGGATACGGGGGGCCATGGTCGATTTCAGATTTCCAATTTTAAAGTAGATTTAAGAGTTCTGTTCTGCACGCTTTTACTCAGGAGTAGCGAAACAGCATGATCCTAGTGGCTTCGCAACACGTCTGCGGTACCCGCACGCAACTGTTTTTGCTGGCCGGAGTGATCCTGATACTCCACGCAGGCTCGGCCGCAGCAACCGAAGGTTCACTCAAATTTGGTGGAGTCGCTCTTTCTCCGGGGTCAACGGTCAAGGCCAATGTGCCGTTGAGCGCGCAGGAAAAATCGTTGGCCGCGCAGGGAGGAAATCCTGTGCCGCCAAATGCCGTCGCCGTACTGGCGACGCCCGCGAATTTCGATCCGCGAAAGAGTTGGCCGGTCCTGGTGACTTGTTCCACGAGCGATTTCAAACGTCAGAATCGGGATGACCTTATCCAGTTCTATCGGACAGTTGGACTCAGTGAGGGCTGGGTGCTTTTGGCAGGTGACGGGCCGCAGCATGCGCGCAACGACACCGCCGCCTGGCGCGGTGCGATGACACTCGCCGCGATTGACGCACTGCATCGCAGTTTTTCCGGATCGGAAAAGTGGCCAGTCGCGTGTGCAGGGTTCTCTGGAGGAGGAAAAGGTGTTGGTTACGTTGCGCCTTTGCTCGCGAAGAATGGCTGTCGCATCGCCGGCATCTACATGACTGGTGCGAACGAAGACCACTTGAGCGATGGATACGCGCGGATCCAGCCCGGCCCGAATTTTCTGAACACGCCAATTTACATCAGCGCGGGTCACGATGATCGAATCGCAACTGTAGAGCAGCAATACAACGTGGCTGGTTCCATCAAGCGAACCGGGTTCAATCGAATGCGAATCGGGACTTTCCACGGCGGGCACGAAGTAAATGACGGGCAAACTTCAGTCGCTTTGAGCTGGTTTCGCCAGCTTGAGAGACAGTAGTTACTGAATACTTCGGACAACCACTCCCTCGATCGGCTCCCATTTCAATTTTAGATCACATATGTGATCCAAAATTGAAATGCTAGGTTCCGCGCATCAAATTTTTTGGCTGGTGTACCGTCTGATCGCCTCGGTAAGCTCGTCAGGATCATCGGTGCCGAGCGCGAATTTTCTGCCATCGCGCAACGTAATCGCTACAGCATCCAAGCCGTAAATACTATACAGCCAGCCGTACGGCGTCAGATGAATGCCCCAGCCATACCACCCACGAATGCGAAAGGGTTCGCATCCGACAATCTCCTCAAGCCGTACTCTCTTGCGGATAATGCCGGGTTCAAATGATGCGCACAAAGTCTCATCGTCGATTGTAATCCTGAGTCTGTAGAACAGGACCAGGCAAACCAGCAGGATGATCGAAACGATTAGCGGCGGCTCGCGATGGAACGACGATCCCATCAATCGGCTACTTGCAATCAGAATGATCGCTAGAAGGGACCAAATGATACGTGACCGATTTGCGTGTGCTCGTATCGGGTCACAGAAGTTTATCCCTGGGTGCGGGTGGACTCGGTGCTTGCTGAAATTTCTCCAGTGACTTCACCAAATTCCCGGGCAGCGGCCGAACCCGATCGAAAATTCGCGCGGCGAGCGGTTTCGCCGTGGTGTAACCGGCAGCGAACATCTCCAGCCGCGCATCAAGGTTGTCGATGTAGTGGAGCGCCATTGCCTCCGGCGTTTTCGGCGCGACGGGCGAACCAAATTCCGGCTCGCCGTGATGCGCGCCGATCAGATGCAAGAGATGCATTCGCACGTCTTCCGACGCCGGCGACAGATTCTTCCACGCCTCGGCGTTTTCCAAGCTTAGCCTTCTCCACAATGCGTTCACCAACTCGAGTCCGATGGAGATATGTCCCATGAGTTCGCCGAGCTCGTCATAATTCATGACGAACCCATTTTCGGGCAGCGCGTTCTCCCAAAGTTTTCCGGAGTCGTGGAAAAGAATTCCCGCGAGCAAAAGGTCGAGGTTCAGGTCAGGGTACAGCGGTGCGATCTGCTTCGCGACGCGCATCATTTGCGCTGTGTGCTCGACCAGTCCGCCGCGTCGCGCGTGATGATAATTCCGCGCTGCTGCGGTACGCCGAAACCGATCGCCCCATTCGTCAAGAAAAGCTTCGCTCAATGCGCGCAACCGTGGATCGGCAATGTCCGCCACAATTTGCCTGACGAATTCGAAATCGGACGCCTGTTTGGCCCGTAAATCCGGGGGGCCTTGCAGCAATTCGTTTTTCTCCTGATCCGTCAACGGCCGCACAGTCCACTTGCGCGCATCAAGTCCGTATTGCGACTGATAAAACTCCGCGGTGAGTTCGATGAAATCCTGACTGGTTAACGCGCTGCACGTTTTGTACGCCGGATGATCGCTCCAGACCCGCAAAGTCATCCGGTCGCACGCGTCGGCCAACGTGAGTTCGCAGTACGGTTGCTGCTCCCGAGTGAGCTTGGGCGTTGCGTTTTCCACCTGCACGTGCACGCGGGCCGACTCCGTTCCGTTCTGGGTCGCCCGGCGAATTTCAATCAGCGTGACCAAATTCATCGTTTGAAATGTATCACGACGGGCAAGTCGTGCTTTAGCATGCTGTCTGACCGCGGACACTGTTACCGCGCACGGGAAGTCCGCTGAGGACAGTGGACACTCCAGCATTTACGTTCCATGTTCCCATGTTCCTGAAGCATCTTGAATGCAGCGCGTGCGGACTCGAGCACGATTGGTCACGTCTACAGAATCTTTGCCGCTCCTGCAATAAACCACTGTTTGCAGTTATTGATCTTGCTGCGGCGACTCGCACGCTCACACGCGAGACACTGTTCGCACGTGAGAAATCGTTGTGGCGTTATCGCGAGGTTTTGCCGTTACCAGCCGACGTTGAACCTATCTCGTTAGGTGAAGGCGGAACGCCGCTGTTGCGGGCACAAAGGTTCGGCGACGATGTCGATCTTCGGATCAAAGACGAGTCTCTCAATCCGACACAGAGTTTCAAGGCACGCGGAATGAGCGTAGCCGTTTCGATGGCGAAATATCTCGGGGCGACCAAGCTTGCAGTGCCCAGCGCCGGCAATGCCGGAGGCGCGCTCGCTGCGTACGCGGCTCGGGCCAGTGTCGAAGGGCACGTTTTCATGCCGAGCGACACGCCGCGCGCGAACATGATCGAGTGTCGCCTGTTGGGCGCGCACGTAACGCTGATCGACGGATTGATCACCGACTGCGCCGCTGAAATCGCCCGGCGCAAAGCAGATGAAGGTTGGTTCGACATGTCCACCCTGAAAGAGCCGTATCGGGTCGAGGGGAAAAAGACT
>DATFXC010000015.1:0-7967 GCA_035258625.1 Candidatus Udaeobacter sp.
AGCATAAATCCCAAAGTCATTGATGCGCCAAATCCGGCAATGGGCCGCTCGACAATCGACGGTGTCGCGCAGGATGGTATCGGCGTGAAAGTGAAAGCGCGCGTGACCGTGCGCTCGCATCTCGATCGCTTCGTCGGTGGCGCTACCGAAGAAACAATCATCGCCCGCGTCGGCGAAGGCATTGTGAGCGCGATCGGTTCCGCGCATTCCTACAAGGAAGTGCTCGAAAACCCCGATCGCATCTCGAAGACGGTTCTTGCCAAGGGTCTCGACAGCAACACAGCGTTCGAGATTCTCTCAATCGACATCGCCGACGTGGACGTGGGCGATAACATCGGCGCAAAATTGCAGACCGAACAAGCCGAGGCCGACAAACGCGTCGCGCAAGCGAAAGCCGAGGTGCGCAGAGCAGCAGCGGTTGCGGTCGAGCAGGAGATGCGCGCCAAAACTCAGGAAATGCGGGCCAAGGTAGTCGAAGCTGAGGCGCAAGTGCCGATGGCCATGGCCGAGGCGTTCCGCGCCGGACATCTTGGCATCATGGATTATTACCGGATGAAAAATGTCCAGGCCGACACATCCATGCGCGAATCCATCGCCGGCGGTGATAAACCGCGGACGGATGGGACGTGATGTGTGATGCGTGATCGGTGATCGGTGAGACGGTTAACTGTTAACGATGCAACGATGTAACCATGTAACGAGGGGGATAGCTATGCTTGCCCTTAGTCTCGATAATTTACTTTTCTTTCTGTTGATCGCGGTCGCGGCTTTGTTTCAGTTGCTGTCGAAAGCGATAAGCAAGGCGGGCAAAAGCGAGTCAGACGAAACACCGAGCTTACCGACGCCCCAAAGACCTCGACCAATTCGACGGGCGCCGGCAGAATCGGACGCAGATCGCATTCGCAAATTCCTTGAAGCACTGGGGCAACCTCCAAGCTCAACGTCGCCTCCGCCCGTTGCGCCTCGCACCGATATTCCGCCTCGGCGGCTGGCGCCTGTGCAACCGCCACCTGTAATCCCAGGCGCGTGGGGATTACCTCGGGAACAACGAGAGAAAGCCGATGCCAGTCAAAGAGAAATTCCTCCACGTGAACCGCCGAGACATGTGGAGCAAATCGTTCCACCACCCGTACCGGCCACGGCTGCGACGGCGTTCGACGTTCATGAAACGTTACCCGTTGAGCTTCAGCAGCCGCCGATTATCAAAACGCCAATCGAAACTGTTGCCGCAGGCACTAACTCGTTGGCAAAAGGGACAGATTTCAAAACAGACATCGCCACCTTGCTCAGTTCAAAATCTAATCTGCGCGAAGCAATCCTCCTTCGTGAAATTTTAGGACTACCACGCGGTTTGCAGCAGCTGGACGCGACGTTGTAACTGTCACGCCTGCCTGCCTCGCCGTAGCCAATGCGAAGGCGGGTGGGCGACGCGAGGACTGTCTGAAGCCTTTCGATTGTAGGCCGTAGCCGATCACATAATGCTGTGATCCGCGTTTACGATGACGCTGGCAATGTGATCGAAACGCGGGGCGAGTTCAAAGAGTGGTGAATCTTGCTTCTTGCCGCGAAACTTTTCGAAACCGAAATCGTATATCAAACGGCATTTCCCGAAGAGCTACAGGATACTTTTCGGCGAGTTGTGACAGAGGCGACCTTACGGTGAAAACGCCGGAAGGTCAGGACGGCAGGGTGTCGTGGCAAGCACGCTGGGCGTATTCCGTTTGCGTTTTTATGTGTTAGAATGATTGATGCCTAAAAAAGCGGTTTTGCCTAGGTAAAACACCGTTTGAGAGGCAAAAGCCGGCGTGGCGGAATTGGCAGACGCGCTGGACTCAAAATCCAGTGATCGCAAGATCGTGTGGGTTCGAGCCCCTCCGCCGGCAGGACAGGCAAGTTTTCGGATTTCCGTGCGAACAAACGGCTGTGGCGCACGGTCTATCTTAGTGTTTAGGCTTGTATGAAAGCGGGAGAACCACAATGTTCACTCGTGAACGGGAAGAACGGCCGGCAGGATGCGAGCGAACCGCGTGAGTTTGTAACTACCCGCTGGAGCCTGATCCTTTCGGCCGCCAACCTGGGGAGTGAAGAGCAACGGGCGCACGATGCGCTCGCCGAGCTTTGCCGGACTTATTGGAGATCCATTTTTTTGTTTGTACGTGGGCGCGGCTATTCAATTGAGGATGCGCAGGATCTCACGCAGGATTTTTTTGTGACGATTCTGAAGAACGGCTGGCTGCAGCACGCGGATCGTAATCGCGGCCGGTTTCGTTCCCTCTTGCTACGGTCGCTCCAAAATTTTCTCATTAATGCCGCTGAGAAAACTCATGCCCGCAAACGCGGCGGTGACGTAGAATTTATTTCGTGGGATGATTGGAACGCGGAATCGCTATCGCAATCATCGATCCCGGTTCAAGCACTCGAATCATTGTCGCCGCAGCGGCTCTTTGACCTTAGTTGGGCGACGACGGTGGTGGAACACGCCCTGCAGCGGCTGCGCGAAGAATGCGAGAGCAAAGGCAAGCTCTGGCTTTTCCAAGCACTAAGTTCCCATCTGACAGACGAACGCGATGAAGTGTCATACGCCAAATTATCCTCGGAACTGGGAATGGCAGAAACGGCCGTGAAAAAACAGTTGCACAACATGCGTCAGCGTTACCGCAGTCTGCTGCGCGATGAAGTCTCGCAAACCGTCGAGGATCCTGCCGACGCGGATGATGAGATCCGTTACCTGTGTGCGTCACTCGCAACAGGAACCGAGTACTTGCGATGAGAGATTCAGATCCACGCTCCGATCCGCTTCCGAGCGCTACCAAAGAGCACGCAGAATGCGAGAAGTGTGGAGCAACGATGCGACTCGACACCGGATTTTGCGTGAGCTGCCTGCTCCGTCAAGGATTGGAAACTGGTAGCGAGGTATCGAAGGCGGTTTATCAAACCGTACTCGACGAATTGGACGCGTGCGACAAGCCCTGGCAGCTGGGAAATTACGAAATTCTCGAGCAGATCGGTTGCGGCGGTATGGGCGTGATCTATCGCGCCAGGCAACGACATTCCCGGCGCATCGTCGCGGTAAAGCGCGTACTTAGTTATCGCGCTGATTCACACGGCGCGCTGCAGCGTTTCCGACGAGAAGCACAGGCGGTGGCCAGTCTGGATCACCCGAACATCCTTCCGATTTATGAAGTGAGCGAAAGCGAGGACGGCCTGCCGTTTTTCAGCATGAAGTTCGCGGAGAAGGGAAGTTTGCGCGAGAAGGTTGCTTCTCTCCGCGATGAACCGCGGAAGTGCGTGCAACTGATGGCAAAGGTCGCGCGGGCCGTCGAATACGCCCACAGCCGCGGAGTGCTCCATCGCGATATCAAACCGGGAAACATTCTGCTCAACGATCGAGGCGAGCCACTGGTCAGCGATTTCGGTTTGGCGAAGCTGCTGGACGGGAACAACGATCTCACAAGGTCGCTGACTACATTCGGAACCGCAGGTTTTATTGCCCCCGAACAGGCCGGTGGTGCAGCCGCCGACTTTACCCCGGCGGCGGATGTTTACAGTCTCGGCGCAGTTCTGTTCAACGTGCTTGCCGGACGTCCACCATTCCTGGGTTCCAATCCGGTTTCCGTGATTCGCCAAGCATCTGAAACGCAGGCGCCAAAACTGCGCTCGCTGGCACCGTCGCTAGATCGGGATTTGGAGACGATTTGTGCACGCTGTCTCGAGCGTGATCCAAAAGCGCGCTACCAGTCGGCTGGAGATCTCGCAGCTGATCTGGAACGGTGGCTCGATGGCCGTCCGATTATTGCTCGCCCGGTTTCACCCCCAGCGCGGATCTGGCGCTGGTCACGTCGTAATCCCAAATTGGTTGGAGTAAGCATTGCCAGTCTTCTCCTAGGTGCGGCTGCGGTTTGGTTATTTCGCGGCGAACTCTTTCGAGCGCCACAGTTTAATCCCCCAGACAGGAGTATTGCGGTTCTACCATTTACCGATTCTAGCAAGACGAAAGATCAGGAATATTTGTGTGACGGCATAAGCGAGGAGATTCTCCATAGGTTGGTGCAGATTGACGGTTTGCGCGTGGTCGGCCGAAGTTCGTCATTCTCCTTGAAAGGAAAGAACACAAAGGAGGTTGGAGAAAAACTCAACGTTGGAAATGTGCTTGAAGGAAGTTTCCAGCGCCAAGGTAACCGCGTTCGTCTGACAGCAGAACTGATTGACGCGCGAAACGGTTTTCGCGTTTGGACGGAAACTTATGACCGCGAGTTGGACAGCGCGTTTGCACTCCAAGACGAAATCGCCCGGTCTATCGTCGAAGCGCTCAAGATCAAGTTCGCCGTTAGGCTTCCCGCCCACGAACAACCCGGCAATGGCGTATACGACCTTTATCAACAGGGACTTTTCACGGATGTAACTCATTCGACAGCAATAAGCAGTATCGGCATTAGCGTGCCCGTACAGGATCTGTTTAATCCATTCACAGTTACGGGTTACACATCTCCGGGAGATTTCGACGCGCGCCGGCCGGGCACCCGCGTGACCGCTGCGCGTCCAGAGACGGGATCCACTACCATTGTGAGTTATCGCGCATCGGAAGCCGATCCGCGAACGAACAAAATTGCAGCGGACGTGACCGCTGCACCTCCAAAGACGGGAGTCACTACCAGTGTGCGTGATCGCGCATCGGAAGCCGATCCGCGAACGAACAAAATTACAGCGGAGGGGCCAGCGTCCATTCAGGGGTTTGTCAAAGACGCAAAAGGCGAACCGATTGAAGGCACAGACGTTCGGATCGAATCGCGAGACGGCAAACAGGTGTTCAGCACAGTTAAGACCGATTCAAAGGGCCGCTATATTTCACAGGGACTGCAACCGGGCGTTTACCGGGTAACATTGCTTGTGAATGGTGCGGTCAAGGCGTCGATCATGAACACGCAGACCAAGGCGAATCAACCGACTCAGCTGAATTTCGATCTCAAGCCAACATCCCAAGCAGGTAATATTGCAAAGGGCCGAAAGCACATGGTATGGGTGCCAGCTCGTACCGGGAGCCATCTCGGCGGTACTTGGGTCGAAGTCGACGACGAGGGAAAGGCGCACTCCGGTTCCAACATTGAGACAGTCACCGCTCGTCGTTGGTAATTTTGAAAACGGCTGCGACGAAGCGACGACCAACATCAAGGGTCGTACCTGGGACGTCGCTTGGGGAAAACGCTTCTAATATGTAGCCACGGCCCTGTGCGCCGTCTGCCCGTGCCTCACAGAGGCGCCGCTACAGCAACAGTCCACTCGCGGAAACTTCACTTTTTCCCTCATTCAGCAAATTATTTTGGGAACTTCCCCTCCTTTTTCCTGTAGGAATCGGTGAACGAGTATATCTTATTTATCTATGTTTATTAAATCATTGCAGATTGGGTTTGTGGGGTTGTTCTTCTGCATTGCGAGCGCTTGGGCTGGACCAGGCAGCATTCAGGGGATCGTTAAGGACGGAAAGGGACAACCGGTAAAAGGCGCAGATGTTCGGGTTGAGTCCCGGGATGGGAAGCAGCTGTTCAACACGGTCAAGACCGATGGAAAGGGCCGTTACATTTCACAGGGTCTGCGGCCTGGGGTTTACCGGGTAACGTTGCTGGTGAATGGCGCCGTGAAAGCGTCCATTATGAATACGAACACCACGGCGGATCAGGCGACTCAGCTGAATTTTGACCTGAAACCGGCGACGGCATCTCAAGCAAGTGCAGGCCAAAAGAAAGGGAAGCACATGGTCTGGGTACCAGCAGACACAGGAAGCCATATTGGCGGTCGTTGGGTGGAAGTTGATGAGGGTGGTAACGCCGGTGCGGGCGCTTTAAACGTCAAGCGAGGCAGCGCCGAGGCCGTACGCCAGGAACAACTACGTAGCGGCGGGGGACTGCCTAGCACGTCGTCGGGAGGGACGACAGGGCCTTGACCTCTCGCGCTCGACTGCTCTGACCGGAGTCTGCATTGCGCTCCGGTCGCCTTTACGGTGATGGAAGCTCTTACCATTCCGAGCGGCACCTAGAAAATGGGTCTTGTGGAACGCGGGGTTTTCAACTTCACGTTCGCACCGTTCCAAACAACGCTTTCACTGACTCCCGCGAAAGCACAATAATCGTGAAGACTCCGAGAATTGTTCCGAAAGGAATGAAGAGACACTCGACGCAGGCGATGACGAGCGCGAACGACTAAGCTTTGCGCCGCAAAAGGCATTGGCCGGCAATCAAAATGCAAATCGCCATGGTGATGCCTGCCAGGAAGAAAACCACACCGACCGCAATAAAGATCCACCCAAGGAACGCCGGCGGAGGTTCCTGGTTATTCGGACCGGATGATGAGCCGCGTAAAGCAAGAACCCGCCGACGAGAGAATACAGGAGCGGGAAGAACGAGAACAGGGCAGCCAGCCCGGCGACGACGTAATGAAAAATCGTCAGCAATTGCAGATGTTCGGCGTGCTGGTTCATGCGTTAATTGGGCTCTTACCTCTTGCTTTTGCTCCTGATCGAAGCTGGGAAGCAAGCGGAAGCACAAGTATGGTTATGAGCAAAAAGAGCATGAGCACACATAGGAACCAGTTCACGAACTGATATAGCCTTCTTCGCCGTGCTGGTTTATGTCGAGACCCTGCCGCTCGATCTCGGGCGCGATGCGCAGGCCGATCGCTCCTCTGACGAGCGCGCCAATGAGGGCGCTTCCCACCACTGCCAGCAGGATCGTGATCGCGATTGCTTTTAGTTGCTCAATCCACAGCGTATGGCCAATAACTCGGGCTAGACCGTTTTGGGTTGCGGCATTGAGCGGTCCGGCAGCACTTATGGAAAGATTCGAATTCACACTCGCCGTAGCGAAGATGCCCGTGAGGAACGCGCCGAGAGTTCCGCCCACAGCGTGAATGCCGAACGTATCAAGGGCATCGTCGTAGCCGAGCCACGATTTGAGTTTTGTGCAGGCGAAAAAGGGGACGATTCCGGCAGCAATCCCGATGATTACTGCGCCAGTCGCAGCGACGTAGCCGCAAGCTGGCGTGATTACGACCAGGCCGGCTACAGCCCCTGAACAAAAGCCGAGCACGCTGGGTTTTCCGCGCAGCGCATATTCGAGCATGGCCCATGTGAAGGAAGCGACCGCCGTCGCGAGCGTAGTAGTCATGAAGGCGTTTGCAGCGATACCATCGGGAGCAAGCGCGCTGCCCGCGTTAAAACCGTACCAGCCGACCCAGAGCAGACCGGTTCCCACCATACAAAGCACCATGCTATGCGGCGCCATGATTTCTTTTCTGAACCCGAGCCGGTGTCCGAGAAGAACACACAACACCAGGGCCGACCAGCCTGAGCTCATGTGAACCACGGTGCCACCGGCAAAATCGATCGCGGTAATTTTTGCCCCGGGATTCCAGACCCCATTCATCCAGCCGTCGATTCCCCAGACCATGTGCGCGATCGGGAAATAGACGACGAACATCCAGATGCCGACGAACACAAGAACAGCGGCGAATTTCATCCGTTCGGCTACTGCACCGATGATCAAGGCCGGCGTAATTATCGCGAACATCAGTTGATACATCGCGAAGACGTTCTGCGAGACCCAGTAGGAATAGTCAGAGTTCGGTCGCGCACCGACTCCGTGGAGAAAAGCAAACTTCAATCCGCCGATAACAGGCGAGCCGCGCGAAAACACGAGGGAATAACCTGCCGCCCACCAAACGATCGTGACCAGCCCCGCAATGCCGAGGCATTGCGCCAGCACGGAAAGCACGTTCTTTGCCCGCACAAGGCCGCCATAAAAAAGCGCCAAGCCCGGCAACGTCATGAAAAGCACCAGCGCAGCGCATGTCATCATCCACGCGTTGTAACCGGGGCCAGGGCCAGTGATGTTTGAGGCCATCGCCGAGGTTGTATCGGCGCCGCGCGGCGAATTGTTTACGTACGCTTCAAGATCAGCCACGCGCTGTTCGAGCGA
>DATFXC010000016.1:0-5852 GCA_035258625.1 Candidatus Udaeobacter sp.
CCGCTCCTTGGTTCAAGAAAGAGAGGAGTGAGTCCTTTCATCAATGGCCTCCGGAAGTCTCGGCTTCAACCGGGTTGAGAAACGTCGGGACAGTCGATGTGCGGCCCAATCCTAAAAGCATCAGACCGAAGTGATATGCGAAAATAAAATGCGATACGGTCAGCAAAATGCCGGCAATGCTGCGTCCGCGAAGATACGGCATCACCGTTTCAATACTTTCGCTGAATGGCAGCGCCGGGTTTTCCAAGTTCGCGCCTTGCAGAAAGCCACCAGCGAGCAGCATGAGCGTCATCAGTCCGATACCGTAGGCCGACGCCCAGAAATGCAGTTTGATCAGGGACGCGTAACGCCATTCGCGTCCAACCAGTCGCGGCACGATGTAATACATCGAACCGAAAATCGTCATCGTGAAAAACGCATACAGGCCAAGATGCGAATATGCGATGCTCACTTGGGTGAAATTCACGTAGCTCGCAACCGACCGGAGTGAGATCAACACGCCGATGACGCTAAAGACCGTGTAAGACATGGCGCCGAAGACGGTAAAGCGCAGAGTCGGGCTGTAGCGCAGCAGCGGGAAATATCCCTGCATCGTCAGATGATGATTCAGCCCCACGGTAGCGACAGGAATCATGGTCAAAATCGTCGCAGAGATGCTCGCCGTGATCATCCATGCCGGAAACGGACCGTCCACCAATCGCGTCATTCCGGTCCAGCTTGAAAAAAGCGCATATGTCCAAAAGCCGATGGTTGCCAAGTGATAGCTGTAAACCGGACGGCCGATCACCTTCGGAATCATGTAATACGCTGCGCCGAGAGCGATGGCGCCAAACCAGAGAAACAGCAAATTGTTGGCATACCACCAGGTCACTGCTGATTGCAAAACGCCCTGCAACGGAACAACAAAAAGCATCAACTGTCCGGCCGCGTAAACCCACGGGAACCAAAGGAACGCGCCGAGCAAATACCATTGCGTAATATAAATTTGTTCGCCTCGTCGATACCGGAACATGAGCACTGCCCAGGAAGCCATGAGCGTGTAAGCGATAAACAGAATGACGGAGACGTAGCGCGGAAACTCGAGCCATTGAAAACCGGTGCTATCGCCAAGGAGGATTGCGCCCACGCCTATCAGCACGCCCACGTTCCAGAAAGCAGCGCCGGCCACGAGCAACAGAGGAAATCGCAACACGGTCCGGCACAACCTCGCCATTAGCCATACGGCGGTGCCCATTCCCGCCATTGACGCCCAGCCGTAGACCATCACGTTCATGTGCGCGGGCCGCACGCGTCCCCACGTGAGGAAACTGATGCCCCCAAGCAGATCGGGCGAGTGCAGCTTCCAGGAAACGAAACCGGCCAGCAGAGTGCCGAGAATGAGCCACGCGATCGCCGAGGTATAAAACATCAGCACTGGCACGCGTGTCGATGCGTCGATGTACGCGCGTTCCAACTGTTCCATGTCTCCGGCAGCAGCGGAGACGGCCGGCTCTTTCAGTGGAATTCCGGTGGCGTTCATTCAGAAGTTGAAGTGTGCAATCGTTAAAGGGTAAAGCGCTGAGGGTTCATGGAGTACTGGCTGGTGCGGCAGGTGGTGGTTGTTGAACTCCGGGAGAAGGAGACGCGGCACCCGAAGACGGCGGACTAGCCGCCTTCGCCGAGGCTCCGGCGCCCGGGGAGACCGCTGCTCCTTGTGGCGAAGCAGCCGGAGCAGGTGAGGCTCCGGCGGGTGTTGTTTCCGCTGCCGGCGTAGCGATCGGGCCGCCTGGCGTGGGCTTTTTTTGCACCAGGTCGGCAACTGTGAGTTCCATCGCGCGATCGATGGGGATACGAGCAACGCCTTTGTTCTGATCGACCCACGCGTAAGTAGTCAGCTCCTTCTGGTTTTCTTCCCGCAACGTCTTTAGCTGTTCGATCCGCTTTTTTGCACGCGTTTCTTCGTAATCCGTTCCGCGCGGCGATGGCCCGATCACCGCGAGCACGATGATGCCAAACAACAGGAAAAGACACACCACACCCAGCCAGGTGGAGAATGGCGCCGGCGAATAAGCGATTCTGCGGGATGATTCGATGTCGGGCATTTCAGTTGACGGTTGTGAGAGATTCAATCAGGCGGGGATCGCGAACCGGAAACAGCGAAGTCCTCGGCACAAGCCGCAGATAAACAAAGCCAAGCGTTGTGCCTACCGCGATCAGGCAAAGCAAATCCCAAATGCTCACATGCACGCCTGTTCCGTGTAACGCAGGCAAAACGATCAAATACATGTCGAGCATTTGCATGCAGACAAGCCAGCCTGCCACGATACAAAGCTTGTGCGGTTGCTTTTTGATGGAGCGCAACAGCAATACCGCGAATGGAATGAAGAAACGACCGATCACCAGCAGCATCGTCAACGCCCACCACGACTGCGTATTTCGCGTCAGGAAAAATTGGGTTTCCTCCGGCATGTTTGCATACCAGATAAGCATGTACTGACCGAAACCGATGTAGGCCCAGAACACGCAGAAGGCGAACATCCATTTCCCCATGATGTGGTAATGCTCGACTGTGACGACGTCTTTCAGGTAACCGGCTTGGCGGAGAGCCGTGATTACCAGCACGAGCAACGACATCGAGCTGCCCGCTGCGCCAGCGAAGATGTAAACGCCGAACATGGTTGAATACCAGCGATAGTTGAGGCTCATCATCCAATCGACTGCGCCAAACGTAAGACAAAGGGCGAACAGCGGCAGACTGGTGAACGACACCCGGCGCATCCAAATCGTGAACAGCGGATTTCCGTCTTTGTCCTGGCGCGCGGAAAATCGCCGCAGCAACAGTGACGCGACGATCCAGAAAGCAAAAAAGCTAATCGCTCGGATAAGGAACCAGTGAAAATTCAGATACGCGCGCTTCGAATCCAGATTCGCCTCATGCCCCGGCGGAATGTCCATCCACGAGTAGAGATGGCGGCGCAGCAGCAGGATTGGAATAAAAAGGAGTGCCAGCACGCCTAACAAGACAGCAATGTTTTCCAATTGACGCCGTACAACCACGGACCAGTCGGCGTCGGTGGCGTGGTGCACGATTGTCCAGAAGAAACAGCCGGCGCAAAGCGTAAAGAAAAACGCAAACGCAAAGAGCCAGGAGTAACTGAATTGATGCGGGTTCACGAACGCCCCGATTAGGCAAAGAACGAGGCTCACGACAGCGATCGCGCCGAGCAGAGTTGAAAGCCCTGTGAATCGACGGCTGTCGAAATACTCGCCTTCCGGCATCGGTGCGGTGTCTAAACGCTCACTCATTTTTTTGCAGGCGACGGTGATGACGCCGGCGGTTTGTCCAGTTCAGCACGCTGGTCTTCGGGAACATCGGCAATCGTCGCGTGCTGGCTGCGTTGCAACGCACGCAAGTAAGCAATAATGGCCCAGCGATCCGCGACGACGATGTTCGGCCCGTAAGCCATCATCGTGTTTTTTCCGTTCGTGATGGTATTGAAAATCTCGCCGTCAGACATTTTGCGGAGGCGATCGTCCTGAAGCGAGACCACAGTAGCAAGTCCGTGCTGTTTAACGATGCCATTGCCCATGGCTGCGGCGCCGTGGCACATTGCGCACGTGATGTTGAACCGCTGCTGCCCGCGCTCCATCAACTCGCGCGTTACTGGCAACGGAATCCCGGTTCCCCATTGGTCGCCCATTTTGCCGGTGTTGAAGTAATCAGTTCCGGCACTGAAGGCGATCCGCATGTGCGCTTCCTCCGGCGCGTCTCCTGTCATGCCGGGCGGCGAGCCCTCCGTCTTTGGTTTCGGCATTTCGTAGCCGACGGGGACCGTGCCAGCTACTGGCAAACGCGGACCGCGTCCATCAGCAAAAAAATCGAGGGGCGCCTGTGCGCGCACTTTGGGTTGTCGCACCATATCAGGGAAAATTTCCAACGGCGGCTGGGTGCTTTTCTGCCCGCGAAAGCCCAAGACGGCGACCATCGCGATCATGCACAGGACAAAAATCACAAAGAATGCGCGGAGCATATTTAATCCTCGTGCACGACGGTGATATGCTGCCCGCCGGTTTGCTCCAGCAGCTCGTACACGCCGTTTTCCGTAAACCGCGGGTCGCGAGCTTCGATTGCCAGGAAAAATCCGTCATTTGTCACGCGGCTGAAGCGTTCCCAGTTGAACATCGGATGGTTCCAGCGCGGCAAGCGATTCATGATTTGCCACGCAAAGAACGCCGAAAATGCGGCGAACAACACCGTGAGCTCGAACATGATCGGGAAAAAGGCTGGAACGGTGAAAAAGCCTGTGGGCTTACCGTGGACATCGAGCGGGTACAGAATTGATGACGGGCCAAATTCGACCAGGACTGCGGTAAGGAGCCCCGAGATTCCGCCAAATAGAACCCAGCCGCTCAGCCACGATTTGCCCAGTCCCATCGCTTCGTCCATCCCGTGAATCGGAAATGGCGAATACACGTCCCATCGCCGGAAGCCAGCATCGCGCACGCGCTTTGCGGCTTCGTAAAGCGCGGCCGCGCTCGGATACTCCGCTGCCATGGCATAAACTTTGTGACCGTACGGAGTCATTATCATCGTGTGCGCTCCTTTCCGCCCGGAGAGATTGATTCGATTTCTGGCGGCTCGCCATAATGCGGATCCGCCTCGGGCACGGCCGTCTTGACTTCCGACATCGCGATCATCGGCAGAAATCGAATGAATAGAAGGAACAGCGAAGTGAAAATTCCGATCGTGCCGATGTACGTCCAGATATCGACCCAAGTAGGGTGATAAACTCTCCATGACGATGGCAGAAAGTCGCGGGCCAAACCGCCTGCGATTATGATAAAGCGCTCGAACCACATGCCGGCGTTAACGCACATGGCGACGAAGAAAACGACCAGCACGTTATGCCGGCACCAGCGGAACCAAAACAGCTGCGGCGAAAGCACGTTGCAAAAGAGCATGCCGAACCACCAGTACCACCAGTAAGGACCGAAAATGCGGTTCCAAAACGCGAATCGCTCGTAATGATCGCCGCTATACCAACCAATGAAGAACTCCATCGTATAGGCGTAAGCGACGAACGAGCCGGTCAACAAAATGATCTTCGCCATTTTATCGATGTGCTGCGCCGTGATGACGTCCTGCAACTTGAAAATCGCGCGCGCGGGTAAGAGCAGCGTCAGCACCATCGCAAAGCCGCCGAAGATTGCGCCTGCGACGAAGTAAGGCGGAAAAATAGTCGTGTGCCACGTCGGCACAACGGTCGAGGCGAAGTCGAAGGATACGACGCTGTGCACCGAGAGAACCAGCGGCGTGGATAGACCCGCCAAAAGCAGATACGCCATCTCGTAATGCCGCCAATTGCGGTTGGAGCCGCGCCAGCCAAGAGCAAAAATTCCGAATAGAAACTTCCTGATCCTGGTCGTAGCCCGATCGCGTAATGTCGCCAGATCTGGAACCAAGCCGGTGTACCAAAATAGGACCGACACGGTAAAATAGGTTGAGACAGCGAACACGTCCCACATGAGCGCGCTGCGAAAGTTTTGCCAGATGCCCCAGTTGTTAGGTATCGGTGCCATATACCACGCCATCCAGAACCGGCCGACGTGGATGCCTGGGAAAATCGCCGCGCAGATCACTGCAAAAAGCGTCATCGCCTCTGCGGAACGATTGATCGACGTACGCCACTTTTGGCGAAGCAAAAACAAGATCGCTGAGATCAGTGTGCCGGCGTGTCCGATACCGATCCAGAAAACGAAGTTGGTGATGTCCCAGGCCCAGCCGACCGGGATCTGATTTCCCCATGTGCCGACGCCGGTGGAAATCTGATAGCCAATGCAAAAAAGTCCAAACGTCGCGGCGCTTGCAGTGA
>DATFXC010000017.1:0-7455 GCA_035258625.1 Candidatus Udaeobacter sp.
CGAAGCATTTCGGTAGCGCACGCGAGGAGGAATTACACGGGAAGTTCGCGATCGCGAGGACGCGCTCGCCAGCACGCGAGACGCGTGCGCTACCCAAACATCTGTGCATCACGCGAGCTTTTTCCGGAACCGCAGAGCGCACAGACTAAAAAGCAGATTCGACATCACAATAAGCACTAAAAGATTCGGCCAATATTCAAAAAAATTTGCGCCGCGCAGAATGATCGCGCGCATCAGCGCAATGAAATACGTCGTAGGAAAGAGGGCACCTAGGGCATAGAAAATCCACGGCATGGTTTCACGCGGGAAAATGAACCCGGAAAAGAAAACGCTCGGCAGCAGGAATACCATCGACATTTGGAGCGCCTGCATTTGATTTTCGGCTCTGGTCCCGACGAGCAACCCCAGGCTTAGCAGCGCAAACACATACACCAGTGTCGAAAACATCATGGCGAAGATATTGCCCTCGATGGGAACGAAAAACACAAAGCGCATAATGGTGAACAAGACAACCGCCATGGCCATGCCAATGCATAGATACGGAACCAACTTGCCGAGCATGAGCCCGGCGGGGCTCAATGGGCTTACCAGTAATTGTTCAAGTGTACCGCGTTCGCGTTCGCGCACCAAAGCCATGGCCGCTGCAACCGTCGTCCCAATTTGCAAGACGACGCCGATGACGCCAGGTACAAAAAAATTCGGCGCTCGCATGGCCGGGTTGTAAAGCATCTGAGGACGAACATCGATCGGCATTCCCTTCCGCCCGGTATCACGCATCAGCGATTCCATTGATTGCGTCAACGCCACGCCGAGTCCGGTTTGAAGAGCCTGCAATGCCGTGGTGGAATTGGATCCGTCAACAAGCAATTCCACCTGTGCGGAGTGGCCCGCCAACATTTCGCGGGTAAAGTTCGGCGGGATGTAGAGCGCGGCGTAAGCGCGTCCCTTGCGCATTTCGCTCTTCAACTGCTCCAGGCTTTGCACTTCGCCGACTACGCGAAAGCTCTGCGTATTGACGAAGCGGTCGATCAACTGACGGCTCTCGACCGTGCGATCCTCGTTGAAAACAAGCATCGCCATATGTTTCACGTCGTTGTCGAGCGCATAGCCGAAGGCGACCATCTCGATTAACGGCGGGAAAAAGAAAAAGAAGAGAGTCAGCGGATCGCGCCACACGACGATGAACTCCTTGAACAAAATCGCGCTAAGCCCTCGAAATGGTTTGTGTTTCATTATGCGGCCTTTTGTCGTTCAGCAGCGTGCTTGGCGGAAAGCTCGACAAACACGTCTTCCAGCGAAGGACCCATTTCATGAATCTCGATATGACCTACGCCAACTTTGCGCAGTTGTTCCTCGATCTGCGCGCGCTTGACTGTTTCGTCGACGAGCAAATGCATCGATTGGCCGAAGACCGTGGCGCTGTGCACTCCGGGCATCTCGTGCATCGCGTGGAGTGCCGTGGTCACGTGATCGCAAGTCACATCGAGCCGGCGCGTTCCGGGTGGATTCACCTCCGGCAGCTGTTTCAACTCGTCCGGCTCACCGCACACGATCAATTTCGACAGGTAGATGTATCCCACATGATCGCAGCGCTCGGCTTCATCCATGTAATGGGTCGTCACGAACAGCGTCATACCCTTACCCGCGAACTCGAAAAGCAAATCCCACAGCTCGCGCCGGGCGACCGGATCGATGCCCGCGGTCGGCTCATCAAGGAAGAGTACGCTCGGCCTGTGCATGAGCGAACAAGCCATGGCCAGACGTTGACGCCAGCCACCGGAGAGCTGGCCAGCGCGCCTGTCCATGTACGGCTCCAGATGCGTCGTGGCAATCATTTCCTCGCGCCTCTGGTCCAATTCGCAACCGCTCAAGCCATAAAGTTTTCCTGCAAAGATGAGGTTCTCACTCACGGTTAGCTCGTCGTAGAGCGAAAATTTTTGCGACATGTAGCCGATCATTTCTTTGATCGGATCTAAATCCCGCACGATGTCGTGACCGCCGATTCTCGCGGTGCCGTCGGTCGGCTGCAGAATTCCGCATAGCATCCGGATTACGGTTGTTTTTCCCGAACCGTTCGGACCCAGAAACCCGAAGATTGATCCTTTTCCGACGGTAAACGAAACATGATCGACCGCGGTGAAAGTGCCGAAGCGCTTCGTCAGCCTTTCCACTTCGATCATTGGCTCCAACATATAGACGAATCAGGAAAATAGGACGGTGGACCGGCTTGTCCCAAAGGCGGTGGCTCGGGCCCTGATAACGCGTTGGGGACAACGCGTTCCACCTTTTCCTTCCTGCCTGCGTTGTTGACAAATCGATTCACTTCCTCATTTCACCCTCGGAAAGTAAACATCCGCCGCCATCCCGGCTCGCAAACGATCGTCATCGCTCGGCAAACGGATCTTCACGCCGAACACCTGTTTGATGCGATCAGCGACAGTTTGCACATTGCGCGGCGTAAATTCCGCCTGCCGATTGATCTGCTCGACAACGCCATCGAAATCCGTGTGGGGAAACGAATCGACACGGACGCGGACGTGCTCGCCCAGCTTGATCAAACCCAACCACGATTCAGGGACATAAACGCGCACCCACAGATGGCCGGTCAAGAGCAGCGTGGCGGCTTCACGGTTCGCCGGCAGCACATCGCCCACTTTTACGCTTAGTACCTCGAGAATGGAATCGGCTGGCGCAATCACCTGCATTTCCGCCAGCTGCGCATCGATATCCGCCAGTTGCGCACGCGCTTGCGCAACGCGCATCTTGGCCGCGGCCACATTTTTCTCCTGAGATTTTGCAGCGCTACCGGCGCGCTCCGCGTCGGTGGACGAAACGACTCTGCGCTTGAGCAACTCCTGCTGGCGCCCGGCCTCGTCGCGTAAGAAGACCTGTTGCGCTTCCTGCGCGTCTGCATCGTGAACAGCCGTGTCGATTTGCGCAGAGGCAAGATCACGGCGGGCCCGCAACTCCGACGCATCCAGTTGCACAATCACCTGGCCTTCATGCAAACGATCCCCTTCCCACGCCAAAATTTTTTCTACGCGTCCGCCTGAGCGCGGGCCGACATGAGCTTCATCGACTTCGATGGTACCGGAGACGGCATTCTTCCGACCGCTGCAACCCGCGAGCAAGAGAAGCAACGTCAAAGCTCCGACTGGAAGCATCAACTCCGAATGAATTCGCGAGCCCCGATCACTTCGGGGTTGTCGATCTTCCCTAACGAATGACGCATTCACACTTTTCGTCCCTTTGCCGTTAATGCTCCTTCGAGAACAATCTTAAGGATCCCGGCGAAACCTTCTTTCGGCATCATTCCAAGTTCTTCCATTTTCGGGGGATTCATGATCGACTGAACCATCGCCAGCAAAATTTCGATGATCAGTTTGGCCGGAACATCTTTGCGCACCATTCCAGTCCGTTGCCCCCCGATAAGAAGGTTTCCGAAATAGCGCTGAAACAACGCAGCCCGGCGGCGCTCAATAACTTTAAACACTTGCGGCGCTTTCTGGCGCATATCACGCACGAACGGCGGCTTTATCTCATCCAATTCGCGCTGTGTCGCGGCCAGCAACTCGCGCAACGTCGCCGGGAAATCGTGCGGGTGTGCGCGCGTCACCCGTTTCAGCATCGTTTCCACGCTTGCGAATTTATCGGCCAGCACAGCCTCGAGCAGATCGATCTTGCCCGGAAAATGAGCATAAAGTGTCTTCTTGCTGATCCCCAACTCCGCCGCAAGATCGTCCATGGTCACACTGCGGAAGCCGTGACTGAAAAAGTGCCCCCGGGCAGCATCGACAATACGCTGCCGGTTGGCATCATGCTTTCGCCTTTGAGATCTTGATTCGCGTCCCGCTTTCACGTCTACCGTAGTCTTACTCAACTTGGAAACTAATCCAGTATATTTAGTTTCCGCACCTTGTAGTCTTTTCTGTATCTTTATTCTTGTGCCCCGGCGTATTGTTCTGTGCCACAACGGCGGGCGGCGGGCACAACCATCAGCCAAAGGACTCCCATTGATTTCATCATGTTGACCTCACTTTGTGTGCGGTTTCGTTAACGCGCACAGGCAAACAGTGCTAGGCAAAAGGCTGCGGCCCGGCTAAAAGCAAACTTTGTGAACCTAAAGACAGTAGCAGTAGTATTTGGTTTTCTGGCGCCATTGAGCGCCGGGACCGTCAGCGCGGCCGATCTACATCCAATTGTGGAGGTCCAGAACGGTTATCTGTTCGGCGCAACCAAGGATGGGAAATGGATCAAGGCTGACGAAGCGGCAAAAGCGCTGCCGGATGAAACGACATACCGGATTTACGCACTGACCGACTCGTTAGGTAAAACGAAAGGCGCCAACGCCAAGCCCGAAGATCTTCCGTGCGAAGAGACTTTGTTCGTCGCGTTGTCGGGTAAACCGGAGAAGGGCCTGATCGCAGTCGCCGCGCCATGGAACGCGTTGCCGCGGAAACCACGTGTCGCAGATACGACGCAGCAGATTTACATCGACGCGGTGCGCGATTTCTTGAAGACCAAAGGGATCGAGCAACCAAAGGTGAAGATCGAAAGTATTCTGCGAGTGGACCTCGATGGCGATGGTGAAGAAGAAGTTTTAATCAGCGCGACGAATTATTTCAGCAAAGATAATCACGTGCCGATGCGATCGCCGGCCGGAAGTTATTCGATGGTGCTGTTGCGTCGCGTTGTTGCCGGAAAGGTTGAAACACAACTGGTCGAAGGCGAATTTTATCCGAAAGCGTATCAGGCGCCCACGGAAAACGACGCGAGCTTCAACGCGCCAAATGCTTACAAGGTTGTCGGCACGTTCGACCTGGACGGCGATGGCAAGCTCGAGATCGTCGTCCATTCGCAATATTACGAAGGAGAAATGACGACGATTTATCAGTGCGATCCTAAGAAAGCAGAAGCTGTGCTTTCAGTCGGTTGTGGCGCGTAATTCCGCTCGCTACTCTTTCTTCGGTTTGAGGTAAAGGAAACTATCCTTCAGCATCGTTTCGAGCGCGCCGGAATCCTTTTGGTAGCTCGCCTTATCGCGCGATGAGAGGACAATGTAAGCGACCGCATGGGGAAGTTGAACGTAGCCCACGCGTTCCCACTGCGAGTAACTTTTCGTCGCTGGATACTCATTGATGAAGTAATCGTAGCCGCCCTTGGTTTTGCCGGAAGCGATCTTCTCCTTCGGGGCGCCGTGCTTTGCCTTCATTCCTTTGATCGCCCATGCCGCAAATGCGTTTACGTCTTCAAATTCAGTGCTGGCTATCTTCGCGTACATCACCGTTCGGGCATCGGCCCACGACTCCCTTTTGGATAAAGCACGCACGGCTGGCCCTGTGGCACGCGGACTCATTGTCGAGCACCCAGCCGTCGGGCGCGCTGATGTTAAACGCGGCTTTCGGCCCGTAAACAATTCCGCCGGGATATTTGTTCTGGGCCGCAACTGCGGCAGCTAGCACGGCCATCAACCAAAGGACTCCTACTGATTTCATTATGTCGATCTTACGTTGTGCACGGTTTCGTCAGCGCACACAAGCAAACAGTTCTAGGCACCAGGGCTGGCGTCCGGCTAAAAACCAACTTTGTGAATCTCCAGACAGCAGCAGCAGTATTCGGTTTTCTAACGCCATTGAGCGCCGGGACCGTCAGCGCGGCCGATCTGCACCCGATAATTGAAATCGAGACAGGCTACTTCTTCGGCGCAAGCGAAAACGAAAAGTGGGTCAAGGCTGACCAAGCAGCTAAATCCGTCGGCAACAAGACAACTTACCAGGTTTACAGCCTGACCCAACAGGTGGCTCAGATTACAGCAGGCAAACCAAAGTCTGTCGACGAACCTTGTCCCGACATACTGATGGTCTCGCTGTTGTCGAAACCCAAAGATGGCGTCATCGGATTGGCCGCGCCCTGGAATGCGTTGCCGTGAAAACCCATAATTCCTGACGCCACTCAGTCTGTTTACGTGAGGCTGTCCGTGATTTCTTGAAGGCCCACGGAATCACAGATCCTGGAAGTGCGAATCACCCGCAACATTCGGATCGATCTTGAAGGCGACGGCGAGGACGACGTGTTAATCAACGCGACGAACTATTTTAACCAGCGCGACGAAGTGCCAAAGAACGCTCCCAAGGGCGGAAGTTATTCAATCGTCATGCTGAGGCGCGTGGCGGCTGGCAAAGTGCAAACCCAACTTGTGGCCGGCGAGCTTTACTCGAAGGTGGATGCGCCCAACGCGCTGAATATCTACAAAATTGCCGCGGTTCTTGATTTGAATAGCGACGGAAAACTCGAAGTGATCGTGCACTCGTTTTATTACGAAGGCGGCGAGACCACGATTTACCAGTGCAAACCGGACAAGATCGAGGCCGCGCTGTCGGTCGCCTGCGGAGCTTGACGGACGTGAAAGAACGACGGGTTCCTAGGCGTCGGGGAATGTGACGCCTGGGGAGCCGTCACTCCTTGGGCGACGCAAATTCACTGTCCAGAACACCCGCGCTTCGGTAGCATAACCCGGTGGATTTGCTCGGCGCGCTCAAGAAATATTTCGGCTACGACGAGTTTCGGGCGTTGCAGCGGGAGATCATCCAGGATGCGCTTGCGGGTCGCGATGTGTTTGTGTTGATGCCGACCGGCGGCGGGAAGTCGCTTTGTTTTCAGTTGCCGGCCTTGATGCGCAACGGGCTCACCATTGTCGTGTCGCCGCTTATTTCGCTGATGAAAGATCAGGTTGACGCGCTCCAAACCAGTGGAATTGCCGCGACATACCTGAATTCAACGCTGGATCGGGACGACGCCAAGGCGCGCTGGCGTGGCCTGCATCGGGGTGAGTACCGAATGCTTTACGTCGCGCCCGAGCGATTGATGTTGGAGGCGTTTCTGGAGCGCGCGCTCAACTGGAACATCGCGCAATTCGCCATCGACGAAGCGCATTGCATCAGCGAATGGGGCCATAATTTCCGGCCGGAATATCGCGAGCTCAAGAAGCTACGGAAACATTTGCCTGATGTGCCGATCATGGCGCTTACGGCCACGGCGACCGAACGGGTGCGAGCGGACATCATCAAAGAACTGAAGCTGTGCGAGCCCGGCTCTTACGTGGCCAGCTTCAATCGGCCGAACCTGACGTATCGCGTGGTTCCGAAATCAGCGCCCTACGAGCAACTGCTCGCATTCATTCGGAGCCGGCCGGACGATTGCGGCATTGTTTACTGCGCGAGTCGAAAGAGCACCGAATCACTCGCACGCAATCTCAATGAGGACAGCATAAGCACAAAACCATATCACGCCGGCCTCACCACAGCCGAACGCACAAAGCATCAGGATGCATTTCTGCGCGATGAAGTCCGCGTGATTACGGCCACAATCGCGTTCGGAATGGGCATCAATAAACCGAATGTGCGCTTCGTGGTGCATTACGATCTGCCGAAAAACATTGAAAGCTATTATCAGGAA